>JBMTWK010000509.1:0-3168 GCA_049452395.1 Prochlorothrix sp.
TATCCCTGTCTCATCGTTGAAGTTTTATCAGAAAGCACCGAAGCCTACGATCGGGGCAAGAAATTCTTTCGTTATCGCCGCAATCCCCAGCTAAAAGACTATATTTTAGTCAGTTCCCAGGAAATTGCCGTAGACCTCTACCGCAAAGACCCAGACGAACGCTGGGATATTCTCAACTACCGAGAGGGGGAAGAGATCGAGCTGCGATCGGTGGGCTTAACAGTTCCGATCGGGCAAATTTATCGCGGTATTGATTTTTCCCTGGGTTCAGCAGAATTCTAAAAAAAGAGGCCGATCGCAAATCGGCGATCCCAGGGGTTCCCGTATCGGGTGTATCCCACTTTAGAGGATAGCTGGGTAGGGGTCGTGCCCCCGTGCCGACCCTCTTCGGCCCAAAGCCAGGGCAACCACAGGGGGTTTGCCCCTACGATCTGGGAATTTGGGCGCAAATCGGGGCAACCACGGGGAACCGGGGCAACCACGGGGGGATTGCCCCTACCAAGTCGGTTAAATCGCTAAAGTGGGATGCTCCCTCCCGTATCTTCTGGGCAAAGGGATCTAGTACAAGCAAACTAAGGCGCGATAAGTGCAGAGTGGGATACAGAATAGAAGGCCATTACTTGTTAAGATTTGTATCATTTAGATAAGAAATTAAACATAAGTATACTTCTATGGCTTTTTTCAATCTCACAAATCCCATGCTCCAGACCAAACCCAGAGACCTGGATCTGGCCTCCCTCAACCTTTCCGGCATCCTGTCCTTTCGCTGGCAACTCGGCAACCTCACCCTCCTCAACCGCCTCTATACCCCCGTCGATCAAGCCTTCCTCATCTGGGGAATAGCCACCCTCAGCATCTTCGCCCTCGCCCAATTCTCCACCCTCGACTGGCTCACCCAATCCAAAATCGACACCGCCCTCACCGCCCTCAGCACCACCGCCATGCTGCACCTCACCTACAACTGGAGCAAGCAAGAAGAAATCCTCTGGATGGGCTGGGCTTGGACCGCGCTGATGGGGAGCGGCTTAGCGCTGACCCACCTGGCCATTGTCCATGCTTGGAGTTTGGTTTTGCTGAACTTGTGCGCCATTTGGCTGGGGCTGTGTGCCGTGGGCTATGGCATGACGGGGTGGGGGCTGCGATCGCGGGCCATGGTGGTGACGGGGATGGTGCATGGAGTCGCGATCGTCCTGCTGCCCTGGCTGGGTTCTTGGCAGTTTCTGGCCACGGGCCTCGTCATGGGCTTCAGCCTCTGGATCCTGGCAGAACTCCGCTGGGATATGCGCCCCAGCCTCTGCCCGCCGCTCCTGCTAGCCCCGATCGCAAAATCAAATTTTTAAGTTTTGGTGTTGGTCTCGCCGAATTCCCAGCCGCACCCCTTACCCTAGGGAACGTGTTTAGAACCGTGAGTGCAAAAATCTGTACCCATCAACGGACACACCTCAAGACAACCCTCAAATAACCCTCAGGAATAACCCTCAAGTCACTCTACAGGTGTCCTTTGAGTCGGGTTCATTGAGCGGTATTCATTGAGCGGCATTTATTGAGCGGTATTCATTAGAGAAAGCCATCCAGAGACTAAATCTCGCTTCCGCATCTTGCTATCGTCAACCGATCATGACCCCATCATGAACCAATCGTGAAACAGGCTCAGTGACTATCCTCCCTGCTCTGTCGCCAATAACGGCCCAGAGTCCTAGGTTTTGTGGTCTAAAATCGCGCCGATCGTGCCATGCGTGGCCCTGCGGCCTGTATCGACCTGAGTCTAGCCTATGTGACGTTAGCCCTAGGGGCTAGTTTGAAGTATCCTGGATGGTTCGTGCTGTTAGCTTAAGGAAGGAGCCGGACCCCCCATGGACGATAAGTTACTGCTAATGATCCCTGGTCCCACCCCAGTGCCAGAGCGGGTGTTGCAGGCCATGGCCAAGCATCCCATCGGCCACCGCACAGGGGATTTCAGCAAGATTATTGTGGCGGTGGATGAAAAACTGAAGTGGTTACACCAAACCCAAAATGATGTCCTGGTGGTTGCGGCCAGTGGGACCGGGGCCATGGAAGCGGGCATTATTAACTTTTTCAGCGCGGGTGACAAGGTGCTGGCCTGCGGTAACGGAAAGTTTGGCGATCGCTGGATTAAGATGGCCAAAGCCTATGGCTTAGATGTCGAGACCGTCACAGCGGAGTGGGGTCAACCCCTGGATCCAGAGGAGATCGGGGCCAAGCTCCAAGCCGACACCGAGAAGAACATTAAAGGCGTGATCCTCACCCACAGCGAAACCTCCTCCGGTGTGCTGAACGATCTTGAAGCCATCAACAAGCACGTCAAGGCCCACGGCGAAGCGCTGATTATTGTCGATGCGGTCACCAGCCTCGGCGCAATGAGCATTCCCATTGATGAGCTAGGCTTGGATGTGGTGGGATCCGGCTCCCAAAAGGGCTATATGATTCCCCCCGGTCTGGGCTTTGTGGCAGTCAGTCCCAAGGCTTGGAAAGCCTATGAAACCGCGACCCTGCCCAAGTTCTACTTTGACCTAGGGGTCTACAAAAAGAACGCCGCCAAGAGCCTCACCCCCTTCACTCCCCCCATTAACCTCTACTTTGCCCTGGATGCAGCCCTGGACATGATGCAGAAGGAGGGACTGGAGGCCATTTTTGCCCGCCACGATCGCCTTCGTACTGCCACCCGTGCAGCGGTCAAAGCCCTAGGATTTACCTGCTTTGCCCCGGATACCCACGCTAGCCCTGCGGTAACTGCCGCTACGCCCCCCGATGGGGTCAATGCCAGCGATTTAAGCAAGGTTCTGAATAAGCGCTTTGATATTTCGATCGCAGGCGGCCAAGATCACCTCAAGGGCAAGATTATCCGCATTGGTCACCTCGGTTTCGTCAGCGATCGGGATACGTTGATGACGATCGCAGCGATCGAAGCGGCACTACTGGAACTCGGTTGCACAAGCTTCACCCCCGGAGCAGGCGTAAAAGCAGCCTCCGAAGCCCTCAAATAACCAATTTCCCCGTAGGGGCGGGGTCTTCCCGCCCACCCCCCTGTAATCGCCGATCCACACCCCCCTGGGATCGCCGATCCACACCCCCCTGGGATCGCCGATTTGTAATCGGCGTTTCTCCCCAAAGGTCGGGTTTGGAACAATAGTCCCGATCAATCTAAAA
>JBMTWK010000510.1:0-3157 GCA_049452395.1 Prochlorothrix sp.
TTAGCTTGCTTTGAGACTTAATATTTTATTACACATTATATTAAGGAGAGCCAATTCTCCGAGATTGCCAACTAACTAGAGAAGAATTTAGATCACTTATCTAAACGGAACGATCGCTTTTCATAGATTGAAAGTGAAAGGGCGTGATAGGGAGCGATGATTCTGCCCTCAACCATTTTTGTGGCTCAGTGAAGGAGCGATCGGGCTGGGAAATGAGAAGGGTGCGGGAAGCGATCGTCCTTCTGAAAAAAAGCTATAATTTGGGAAGCGATCCAACATCTATACTACTTGTCATCAACCTATGAAATTCTGTAGCTTTACAGCGATCGTATATCGTGAAGATAATTTATACATTGCCGAATGTCCCGAAGTCGGTACTGTTGATCAAGGAGAGGCGATCGCAGGATTACAAATCACGTTGTAGCGAAATGAGATCACCACGATCGCTTTGAGGATACGGGTAAACGCCGGACGATCGCCCTCAAAAAATTGGGTATGGCAGGCCAAGAGCATCGCCAAGGGCTGACGCACACTAAACAGTAGTAATTGTTTGAGCGCCTCTTTCGCCTCCGGATTCCAACTGGGATCCAGGGGATCTCACAATGCTCCATAGACCGCCGCACAATGATCCAGACTACGCACCAATCCAAAGGCCTGTTCACGGGTGGAAACCCGCTGCCGAATCGTTTTAAAGAGATTGGATTTGCGCACCAGCTTATTGCGGCTATTCCAAAAGATCCGCAGAAACTCTGGGAAACTTTCACTCCCCAGTAGCCCGACAATCCGTTCCCATTGATCTTCAAGCACGTGCCGTATTGAAGTTTATCAAACCTCACTCAGGGTCACACCAGATCAACAGAGAATGGAGGGAGCGTTCTAGGAATTTCACAGAGATTCTGCCCAGTCCTTAGCCCAGGTGAGGGTCGCTTGCACCGCTTCCGCAGAAGGCCCTTCGCAGTAGAGCCGCAGCAGGGGTTCGGTGCCACTAAAGCGAATCATCAGCCAGCGATCGTCTTCCAAACGAAACTTATAGCCATCGGTGGTAATGCAGTCCACCACCGCTTGATCCGCGATCGTCGTGGGGGGAGTTTGTTCTAGATTGTCCCGGACTTTTTGCTGCACGGCTTGACTGGCTAAGGGCAGATCAATGCGATCGTAGGCGGAAGCAAACCCCGTTTCTTGGCAGAGCCGATCGTAGATTTGATCCAGGTTTTCCCCCGAATCCACCATGGCTTCCAGGAGATAGAGGGCGGAGAGTAACCCATCCCGTTCGGGAATGTGGTTACCGTAGCCAATGCCTCCAGACTCTTCTCCCCCGAGGAGTACCGGCACCTGCAACATCCGATCGGCAATATATTTGTACCCTACAGCGGTTTCAGACACAGATAAGCCGTAACGCTTGGCCACCATGGGCATCAGGTCAGAGCCACTGACGGTTTTCACCAGTTCACCGGGTAAGTTGTGCCGCGAGGCTAAATGCTCAATCAAAATAGGAATCAAAATTTGCGAACTGAGAAATTGCCCCTGGGAGCCGACCGCCGCAATGCGATCCGCATCCCCATCAAAGACAAAGCCGACCCCAAGGGTGGCGGGATCCCGGGGACTGGCGAGGGTGGTCATCAGTTTCTCTAAGTGGCGGGCCAGGGGTTCCGGGGCGCTCCCCCCAAAGAGAGGATCCCGATCGCTGCGGAGTTCTGGAATGGGGTAATCGAGAATTTGCCCGAGTCCGCCCGCCGCTGCGCCATGCATGGCATCGACATAGGCGAGTAATTGCCCCGTTTGCAACGCAGTGCGAATTTTTTCAATATTGACTTTACTGCGTAGGACCTGACAATAACTCTCCCAGGGATCAAAGGTTTCGCAGTGGGGTGGCGTAGCGGGAGGAGAAGAGCCCTGCATTCCGGCGGCTAAGCGTTGTTCAATGTGTTGGGTCACTTCGGGGGGGACGGATCCGCCAAAGGCTCCCTTGACCTTGAGCCCGGAATAACTGCCGGGATTATGGCTGGCGGTAATGACGAGGGCCCCGAGGGCTTGGCGATCGTAAGCGGCCCAGCTAAAGGCGGGAGTGGGGGCATAGCGATCTGATAACAGAGCCGTTAAGCCCGCCGATTGCACCGCTAACGCAGCGGTTTGGGCAAACTCTTCCGACAAGAAGCGACGATCGTAGCCCACAATCACCGTTTGACTGGAACGATCGCCCCCATACACCTCCGCCAGGGTCACCGCCGCTGCTAGAGCCGCCTGATAGAGACGATCGAAGGTGAAGTCGGCCCCAATGATGCCCCGCCAACCATCGGTACCAAAGCGGATGGCTCCGGGAGCCTTGTAGGGAGAAGAGAGTACAACCATAATTCAGTGCTCGAAGGAGGAATTGCCGTCATTTTCCCATGAAATCAAGTCCGATTGTCCCTGAGCAGTCCTGAAGTCCCGAAGTCTAGCCTCAAGGTGGCCTACCTAGAGACCAATGGCTAAGCGGTGGGCGTGGATGAGGTCTAAACTCAGCGTGGGATCCTGCTCCTGAGCGATCGTTTCCAACATCAGCAGCAGATGTTCGGGGCGTAGTAAATTCCCGTCGTTGCGGTAGTTGCCTTGGTAGTCGAGGACAACCGTCGGGAAATCCAGCGGCTGATGAGTGGCGAGGTGACGATCGCTCGTTCCCCCCCAGTCCAAACTCTGCAACCGTGCCCGCAGATCCACGAGATGAGGCTTGCCGGATTTACTGGTGAGTTCCACCGCCAAGGACGGGCGGGATAGCAGTTCCGTCAGCCATGATTTCACCAAGGTGAGATCCCGTTCAGTCTCCTGTTTAGACTCATTTTCAGTTTCAGACTCAGAGGAAACGATCGTGAATTGAACTCTAAAGGTCGCGGTTTGAATCGCTTCCGTGATCGGGGGGCTGTCGAGAGTAACAGACTCCACGGCGTAGATGGGCACATCAGGGGGGAACTGGGCTTGAAGCTGTTGCAGTGCCGTAGCGGGATCCACGGCCTCCGTGAGTTCTAAGTCCATTAACTCCCCTTCACTGGTCAGCCCCAGCGATAACGCACTGGCGGGAATCATCCGGGGCATGGGGTGGTAGCCATTACTGTAGGCAATGGGGAGGGCCGCCCGACGAATTGCCCGATCGAAGAGGCGCAGTAAATCCAAATGACTGAGG
>JBMTWK010000511.1:0-3153 GCA_049452395.1 Prochlorothrix sp.
ACCCTCTTCGGCCCCAATCAAAGTTTTTGGGCAGGGCAACCACAGGGGGTTTGCCCCTACCAGGTCGGTTAAATCGCTAAAGTGGGATGCTCCCCCTGCCCCATGCCTTGGCCCAGAAACGCTTGGCCCAGAAACACCCAGTTGCAGCGGTTGTAAACTGGGATCAGGTCGGTATACTCTCCCCAGACCCGTTACCCTACGATGCTGCAAAGTCTAGTCAACCCTCGGCTCCAGCCCATCCTCAGCCAGCTTAAGCAAGACCTCAGCGCCCTGTATGGCGATCGGCTCCGCCACCTCACGCTCTTTGGCTCCCAAGCCAGGGGCGACCATGACCCAGAGTCGGATATCGATATTTTGGTCGTGTTAGGTGCCCAAAATAGCCAGGGTATCGAGTCACCCCTCAATCCCGGTCAAGAAATCAAGCGCACGGGCAAAATCGTGGCCGATCTGTCTCTGGACCATGATGTTGTGATTAGCTGTCTCTTCATGGACGAAACGCAGTATCAGACCCGCAATAGCGCCTTACTGCGGAATATTCGCCAAGAAGGGGTTTTGCTATGACCGATGAGCAACGGGCACTCCTGCTGAAAGCTCAACAAAGCCTTGAAGCGGCAAAACTTTTGCTGGCCAACCACTACGCCGACTATGCTGCCTCCCGTGCCTACTACACCATGTTCTACCTTGCAGAAGCCTTTCTAGAAGGTGAAGGACTGAGCTTTTCAAAACATTCGGCTGTGATTGCGGCCTTCGGGCGAGAATTTGCAAAATCAAAGCGTATCTCGCCAGAATTTCATCGCTTCTTAATTGAGGCTCAGGCAATTCGGACCGCTGGGGACTACGGACAAATGAATGCAGTCACGATCGAGCAAGCTGCTGAGCAGATCGATCGGGCTGAGCAGTTTCTAGAGATCGCAATCCAGAGCCTGAACACGCTCAACGAGCTACCGTAGTCCGCAACGGCTCACCGGAATCGTTCTGGGGATCCTGCAAGGCCCTGGGCTGACTGCCAGGATCAAAAAGCGTAGCAGGATGCGATTTAACTAACCGATTGGGATGTATCCCACTTTCGCCGATGGACAGCCGGTCCGGCTATCCCACAACAACCTCTGGGGTGGGAGGAGCCTCACTAGCCCGTCCCAAGTGGGATGGACCCAACCGATCGCTAGCTGGCCGATCGCTGGACTAACAGTGCCTCATGGGCCGCTTCAAAATCGCTGTGGACGATGCGGATGGTGTCGGGGTTGATGGATCCCGATCGGCGGTGGCGGCGGATTGACCCCAGGGCCGCTTGATTGCTCAGCAAGGCCAAATCTGCCCCATTCCAGCCCTCCGTCACCTCAGCCCAGTGGGGCAAGCTCACCCCCTCCAAGGGCCGATCGCCATTGTGGACCGTCAGAATTTCCAGGCGGCTGTTGCGATCGGGCAGATCAATTTTTAACTGCAAATCTAGGCGACCCGATCGCAGCAGGGCCGGATCCAACGCATCCCGGCGGTTCGTCGCCGCAATTACCAACAAACTGCCCGCATCCTGGAGGCCGTCCAACTCCGTCAGCAACTGCCCCACCAAGCGATCGCCCACACCATCGGCATTACTGCCCCGGACCGGCGCTAGGGTGTCGATTTCATCCAAGAAAACCACACAGGGGGTCGCCTGTCGGGCCTTGGCGAACAAATCCCGCACCGCTTGCTCAGAAGCTCCAACCCAGCGGCTCATCAGTTCAGGCCCATTGACCGCAATAAAGTTGGCCCGTCCCTGGGAAGCCACAGCCTTGGCCAGGAGGGTCTTGCCCGTGCCCGGTGGTCCCCAGAGCAAAATGCCACGGGGAGCCTTCGCCCCGGTGCGTTGGTACAAATCGCCGTAGAGCAGCGCCCCTTCCACGGATTCCTGCAAAATGCGCTTGGTTTCTTCCAGCCCGCCGATCGCGCTCCAGGGCACCTTGGGACTTTCCACCTCCACCGATCGCAGCACCGAGGGTTTAACCGACTTCAGGGCTAGGGCGAAGTCCGCCGCCGTTACTTCGAGGCTGGGGGGCGCAACGGCTTCAAAGCTGGGAACCTGCCGACGGAGGGCCGTATAGGCAGCTTTTTGGCAGAGGGCCTTGAGGTCCGCCCCCACAAAACCCAGGGACTGATCCGCCAACCAGGCCAGATCGACCTCCAGCAGGGGCATGGTTGCGGTGAGGATGGTCAGAATTTCCAGGCGCTGCTCCCGATCGGGGACGGTGAACTGCACCTCGCGATCGAAGCGCCCCCCCCGCCGCAGGGCCGGATCCAAATGGTTAGGCCGGTTAGTCGCCGCGAGGACCATCACCCCCGGTTTTTGGCTAAAGCCATCCATTAAGCTCAGTAACTGCGCCACCACGCGCTTTTCCACTTCCCCTTCTACTTGGGCACGATCGGGGGCCAAACTATCGATCTCATCAATAAAAATCAAACAAGGAGCCGCCTTAGCCGCTTTTTCAAACAAATCCCGCAATCGGGCCTCGGCTTCGCCGTAGTATTTGCCCATAATCTCCGGGCCGACGATCGCCACATAACTCACCCCCAAATCCTGGGCAAGGGCGCGGGCGGTTAAGGTTTTCCCCGTCCCCGGTGGCCCCACCATCAGCACCCCCTTGGGCGGCTCTAAGCCTAATTTTTGCAGCAATTCCGGTCGCTTCAGCGGGATTCCCACCAGTTACTTCAGTTCCCGCAGGGTTTCGCCCAGCCCTCCCACCTGGGGCAGAAAGTCAGGGGCAGTTTCCGGGGTAGTTTCCGGGGCGGTTTCCGGGGCAGCGGGGGCTTCCGGGGGGGCGGCGGCGGGCGGGGGACTGGGGGGGCGGGCTGCGCTGGGGGGTTGAACTTGGAAGTCGGGGCTGGGGGGGGTACCGATCGGCCCCGATCGGGGAATATTGCCCTGGCGGGGAATGCTGCTCAGCGGGCGGGAGGAAATACGAATATCCGATTGAATTTCCCCAGCTTTGGCCTTTTCTTCCAAGACCTTGGCCAGTTCCAGCAGTTGCTCAAATCCTTTAAAAAATTCGCTCATGGCGTTTTGGGGTTCCGGGGAGGATGGGTTTGGGTTGGGGCGCATTCCAGGGTTGGAAAAGTCGCGGGGGTTAGTAAGCATTCAGGGGGTCACGGAGGAATGCGGGTTTCAGGCTCTGAAAATCC
>JBMTWK010000512.1:0-3152 GCA_049452395.1 Prochlorothrix sp.
GCTCAATAACCTAGCTCTGTCCTATGGGGTGACCCTCCGCATTTTCCATGGTCGGGGGGGTTCTGTGGGTCGGGGGGGTGGCCCTGCCTATGAGGCGATTCTGGCCCAGCCCAGCCGCAGTATCCACGGCAATATCAAGATCACGGAGCAGGGGGAGGTGCTGGCTTCCAAGTATTCTCTGCAACAGTTGGCTATTTACAACCTGGAGACGGTGACGACTGCGGTGATCCAGGCCAGTCTGTTGGGGGCCGGGTTTGATGATATTGAACCCTGGCAGGAGATTATGGAGGAGCTGGCGGTGCGATCGCGGCAGCATTACCGCGCTTTGATCTATGAACAGCCGGATTTGTTGGATTTCTTCCACCAGGTCACGCCGATCGAGGAAATTAGCCAACTCCAAATTAGTTCCCGCCCTGCCCGCCGTAAGTCTGGGAAGAAGGATCTCAGCGGTTTGCGGGCGATTCCCTGGGTCTTTAGCTGGACCCAGAGCCGGTTCCTGCTGCCAGCGTGGTATGGCGTGGGTACGGCACTGAAGTGGTTCTTGGACCAGAAGCCGGAGGAACACCTCGCCCTCTTGCGCTACTTCTATTACAAGTGGCCGTTCTTTAAGATGGTGATTTCTAAGGCGGAAATGACTCTCTCTAAGGTGGATTTGCAGATTGCACGCCACTATATGCGGGAGTTGGGGAATGCGGAGGATCAGAAGCGCTTTGAGGCTGTTTTTGAGACGATCGCGGCGGAATACCACCTAACGCGCAAGATGGTGCTGTTGATTACGGGCCATGAGCGGCTGTTGGATGGGGATCCCATGTTGCAGCGATCGGTGCAACTGCGCAACGGGTCGATCGTGCCTTTGGGCTTTTTGCAGGTCTCGCTGCTGAAGCGGCTGCGGGAACATAAGGCCCAGCGGGCGACGGGGCTAGTGCGATCGCGCTACAGCCAAAGTGAGCTACTCCGGGGCGCGTTGCTGACGATTAACGGCATTGCCGCCGGTATGCGGAATACGGGTTGATTGCTCACCCCTACCAGCCCCTTCTTCGGAGGGGGCTTTTGCTTCGTGAGCTTCAACAGGTGGTCACCGTATTGATTGAATAAACGACTTAAAGCCTGAATCTATTGAGGCAATCCTGCGAAAACGGGCTATTTTCTTGAAACTGCCCTTGTCTCGCCTTGAAACCCGGCCTTTAATTAATCATTTGTATTCCCAAGGCGAAATTGCCTTAGAGGAATTTGATACCTTGCAGTTGGTTCAACCCCAACGTAACCGGGCAGCCCATGGTTTAACGGTGACCCTGCGGCAGGAGGATCTGAGAACTTTACTGGAAATGGCCAAAACTTGGCTCAAAAGCTGGGGAAATCAGGAATACACATAAGAGAGTGGACTGTTTGCCAAGGGGGAGTCTCATTTTGGCAGAATCTCGGTAGGGGTCGCGCCCCCGTGCCGACCCTCTTCGGGCTAAAACCGGGACAACCCTGGGAGGATTGCCCCGATCAAAGGATCCTGTGAATCAGCTAGCAATACCGGGAAATGGGTCTCCGAACGGGCTAAGCTGAACGAAAACAGAATGATCTGAACTAAAATGGCCTAAATTAGTGGCCGATGCCCACATAGCGATAACCGATGTTTTCCAGGGCCGATCGATCCAAGAAATTCCGGCCATCAATGACTAAACTCTGGTGCATCTTCTCCGCCATTGCGGCGTAGTCCAGCCCCAGGAACTCTTTCCAGTCCGTAACCAACACCAGCGCATCGCACCCCTCTGCCAAATGCAGCGGATCATTCTCCACAATTACCCCCGTCAAGCCATGGCGGAGGCCACTTTGGGAGACGATCGGGTCATAGGCTTTCACCTTGGCTCCCAACCGGTTCAGATTCTCGATCAACAGGAGGGAGGGCGCATCCCGCATATCATCGGTGTCGGGCTTAAAGGTGAGACCCAGTAGGCCAATGACCTTACCCTTCAGGATTTTTAGCTCCTGCTGTAGCTTTTCCAGGGCTAGGAGTCGTTGGCGCTCGTTGACACTCACCGCTGCCTTCAAAAGCTCAGCATTGTAGCCGTAATCGTCCGCAGTATGCACCAGTGCCGAGACATCCTTGGGGAAACAGGAGCCACCCCAGCCAATCCCCGCTTGGAGGAACTTTCCGCCAATGCGGCTGTCGAGACCAATGCCCTTGGCCACCTGGGTGATATCGGCCCCAACGCGATCGCAGATATTGGCGACCTCATTAATAAAGCTGATTTTCGTGGCTAAGAAGGAGTTGGCGGCATATTTAATCATTTCCGCCGAGCTTAGGTCAGTCTTGACCACGGGAACGGGCGGCAGGCTTTTATCCTCGGCATATTCCCGGCTGACGATCGGCGTGTAGAGCTGCTCCATCAGATCGATCGCCTTTTGGCTGCTGCTGCCCAAGACAATGCGATCGGGGTTGAAGGTGTCGAAAATTGCCGATCCTTCCCGGAGAAACTCCGGATTGCTGACCACATCAAAGGCAACGTTAGGGGCAGGTTGGCCGGACTTCTCCTGCTGCTCCGCCACACCCTCCAGGACAATCATCCGCACCCAGTCCCCCGACCCGATCGGCACCGTGGACTTATTGACAATCACCTTATAGCTCTCATCCAGGTGGTGACCAATGCTCCGGGCCACGGCTTCCACATAGCGCGTATCACTCTCTCCCGTAGGCAGAGGGGGCGTTCCCACCGCAATAAACAGAATCTCCCCATGGGCAACCCCCGCCCCTAGGTCCGAGGTGAATTCCACCTGACCATCGTTGATGGCCTGTTGCATTAGCTCCGACAGCCCCGGCTCAAAAATCGGAGACTGCCCCGCCTTCATCAGTTTGACTTTTTCCTCATTGTTGTCCACGCAGATAACCTGGTGACCCGTGTGGGCAAGGCAGACCCCCGTAACAAGGCCCACATAACCAGTTCCAATCACACAAACACGCATAAAAAACTCCATGAGGTAGAATATTAGGACTTACTCCAGGAAGAAGGAGGGTTTGCCCCGATTCTGGGGCAAGATAGGGATTTGAGGGTTGGCAAGCACCGACGCGATCGAGGGACGATCGAGCGAAGCCTTAGCCGGACTGTCGGTTAGAGCTGATTTATAAAGCAGACCTTAAGCTACTAGCCGTTTGACCAGCAACC
>JBMTWK010000513.1:0-3147 GCA_049452395.1 Prochlorothrix sp.
GGCGATCCTGGGGAGGGGAGTGGTGGTGTAGAGTGATCAGGGTATTGTCCCTGATGTGATCATGATCATGACTGCTGTTCCTGCTGCTGTCCCCCCCGCCCCCGATCGTCCCAAGGCTGTTGTCCTGCTTTCCGGTGGTCTTGACTCTGCCACAGCGGCGGCCCAGGCGATCGCTGACGGCTATACCCCGATCGCCCTCTCCCTGGATTATGGCCAACGCCACAACCGGGAACTCCAAGCCGCCCAAGCCGTTGCGCAACACTTGGGCATTGCTCAGCACTACACCGTTGCGGTCAATCTAGCCCAGTGGGGCGGCTCTTCCCTCACGGATTTGCAGCAGGATCTGCCCCAGGACGGCCCCCAGCCCGATCTCATTCCGTCAACCTATGTTCCCGGTCGCAATACGGTTTTTATTGCCCTGGCGCTGTCCCTAGCGGAGGCCCAAGGCGCGGTTGCTATTTATCTGGGCATTAATGCGGTGGATTACTCCGGTTATCCCGACTGTCGCCCGCCGTATTTGGAGGCTTTCCAGCGCCTTGCGGAGGTGTCTTCTAGGGTGGGCCTGGAGGGGAATGCGCCGCGTTTGGTTGCGCCGTTGGTGTTGGACTCCAAGGTGGATATTGTGCGCCGTGCGGTGGCTTTGGGGGTGCCGATCGCCAAAACTTGGTCGTGCTATGCGGGGGGGGCGGAACCCTGTGGGGTGTGTGATTCTTGTCGAATTCGCGATCGGGCGCTGGAGGAGGCGGGGCAGGGGCACTTGGTGAGTGCTGAAGGGCGGCGTTTGGGGGCGCAAGGGGGGCTGTGAGGCAGTTGTTGGCAGCGGGGATTGTGAAGGGGCGCTGTTTACAAAAGTTTACGATGAGTTGAAGTCCCAGGGGGTAGGAAAGCGTATTTTCCTTGCGTTAGCACTGAAATTGGCCCTCCAACCCAAGGGGAACTGTTATATCTGTAATAGCCATTCTCAAAAATTTCTCTTGTACAAATTTCTCTTGTACCAAGATGAGATGAATTTTTAAGGCAAGGGATGCCGATCGGGCGACCTTTGCGGCAGCGTCTTAGGACAACACTTGATTGTTACGGCGGTTTTGGGGTTGACTGTAAGCCCCTTCATTGTCTGGACCGTTGTGCAGTTTACTTCCGTTGTGCGCCATGTCTCTTTCCTCTTCCCAACTTCTGTCTCATCTTCTCGTAGCTCTTCCAGCTCAGTCTCCGGTCTCTTCCCCTGCCGTATTGCCGGTGACTTCATCCGACTTTTCCCATGAGCTAGAAACACTGTACCGGGAAGTGGTGCTACTGCGGCAACAGAATGCAGAGTTAATGACGTTGCGGCAGGAAGTCGATCGTTTGCGGCGGGAGAACCAAGATTTGCATCTAACGCTGGAGGCGATTACGGAGCATGGGGATGCGATCGAGCAGGAGCTACAGGCCACCAACGATCGGCTCCGCATGGCCGCAGAGGTAGATGGCCTCACCCAACTGGCCAACCGTCGTAAGTTTGATCAATATCTTGCGCCCCAATGGCGGGATATGGGGTAGCTTCAACATCCCCTGGCCTTGATTTTGTGTGATATTGACTATTTTAAGCAGTTTAATGACTTTTATGGGCATCTTCAGGGGGATGATTGCCTGAAGCAGGTTGCTCAGATTTTGGGGGCGAGTATTAAACGGGCGGGTGATTTGTTGGCCCGGTATGGGGGGGAAGAGTTTGTGGTGGTGTTGCCCAATACGGGACTGGCGCAGGCGGAGGTTGTGGCGGAACGGATGCGCCATGCGGTTGTGCAACAACAAATCCCCCACCTGCGATCGGGGATTGGCGACCACATTACTTTGAGCCTTGGTATTGCAAGTTGGGTGCCGGATGCCCAGACTTCTCCCCAAGGTTTGATTAATCAGGCCGATCGCTGCCTGTACTGCGCCAAAAACCAAGGCCGGAATCGCATTGTCAGCCACTGCTAAACCCCTGTGCCTCTGGGTGCCTGTGCCCCTGGGATCGCCGATTTGTAATCGGCGTTCTTAAAATCCCCCTAGGATCACCGATTTAAGAGGTGCGTTACGGCTTTGCCTAACACAACCCTACAGGTTTTGCTGGGAGGGCCGATTTGTAAGCGCTTTTCCCCTAGGACTTCTCTTGCCCTGATTGACATAATGGGGGCAAACCTCGGTACAGTGGGTCAGGAAACCTGGCCCCTACAGTCCTGAAAATTTTGTAGGGGCGTGGTTTTCGCGCCCAAGCTCGGTAAGGGCTGATTTTTGTCTGTCGGAGTAGGAGGTTGTATGACTGCGATTCGCATTGGCAATGGCTACGATATTCACCGTTTGGGGGTCGATCGGGATCTAATTTTGGGGGGGGTGAAAATTCCTCACCGCTTGGGGCTGGAGGGCCACAGCGATGCCGATGTGCTGACCCATGCGATTATGGATGCGTTGCTGGGGGCGCTGAGTTTGGGGGATATTGGCCACTATTTTCCGCCGACGGATCCCCAATGGGCGGGGGCGGATAGCCTGAAGTTGCTGGAGCAGGTGAACCAACTGATTCAAACCCAGGGCTGGCAGGTGAGCAATATTGATTCTGTGGTGGTGGCGGAGCAGCCGAAGCTCAAGCCCCATATTGAGGCGATGCGAGATCGCTTGGCGACGACCTTGGGGGTTGCGCCGGATCAGGTGGGGGTTAAGGCGACGACGAATGAGAAGCTGGGGCCAACGGGGCGCGAGGAGGGGATTGCGGCCTATGCGGTGGCGTTGTTGGTAAAGGTGGCGTAGGGATTCGCAGGATATGAACCAAGCGGGCGGGTTGGGGTCAATAACCGCGCGATCGGGGGCCATCAGCCAAGCGGGCGAGTTTGGGTTGATAATCGCAATATAGTAGATTTTTTGGCGAAAACCCGACCCTACGATAGTTTGCGTTGGAGTCCCCATCGGTCACCTGGTCATTTCCCGTTCTAGCGCCTATCGTGGCCAATAGTTGTCGTTGCCAGGACTGAAACATGGAACTGATTATGGGGTTATGCCTGGGGGTGAGTCTCAGTGCGGCCTGTGGTTTTCGGATTTTCGTACCGCCTTTGTTCATGGCGATCTCCGATCGATCGGGCTACCTTGCTCTCCCCGACGATAGCCTGTTTGCCTCCGATCATGCCCTTGTGATTTTTG
>JBMTWK010000514.1:0-3144 GCA_049452395.1 Prochlorothrix sp.
CTTTACCTTGGCAATTATGGGGGTGCGCTTTTTGCTCGCCGATGAGCAGCCCACCCCCACAGTACACCAGTTCACAGATCAGCCCTCCATCGTCCTCGCTCGCCTCGGAGCAACGATTTCCGACCTGATTGCCGTGGAATTGGCCATTCGGGGCCACCTCAGCCCTGGGGGCGGCTTTGCGGCGGGGGTTGCGGGGGGAACTGCTATTGGTTTAGTGGCGATTACTGCGTCCTCAGAATATATGGAGGGGCTATATCAGCGCTGGCAAGCGGCCCGCTGGGAAAAAGTCTCTGTTTTAGTTTTTATTGTCTGTTCGATCTTGAGCTTGCTGGGGTTTGCGCTCCCGGAAGGCACCTTGGGAACGCTGACGAGCGGCGGTTGGATTCCGATTCTCAATTTTCTGGTTGCGGTGAAGGTTGCCCTGGGTTCCTGGGCAGCGGTGTTGCTGTTTATTCGTTACCGAGGGCTGCTGTAGCGGGGATCGGTCGATCGGTGGGTCGTCGATCGGTTAAATCAAAATCGGTTATCGCGATTGGGTGAGCTGCGATCGGTGACCCGTGACCAAACGGGGTTACACCGCGATCGATGACATCCGCGACATCCGCGATCGAACCCCAAGAATCCGTTACACTGAAGGAGAATTGTAAAGAACTGTAAACAAGCTCCTCAGGATTACCGTAAACCTATGGGTTTTGCCCCCTCTGCTCCCCGATCGATCGCCCCCTCCGGCGTTGTCTCACCCAGCTTAATTCGCCCAGAATCGCCGATTATCGTCATAGGTAGCGGTATTGGCGGTCTCACCGCCGCCGCACTCCTGGCCCAGCACGGTTACCCCGTAACGCTGCTGGAGCAGGCCCAAGTGCTGGGGGGCTGTGCGTCCACCTTTCAGCGGCGGGGCTTTACCTTTGAGGTGGGGGCAACCCAGGTGGCGGGACTGGAGCCGGGGGGGATTCATCACCGCATTTTCACGGAATTGGGGATCGCGATCCCGGAGGCAACTCCCTGTGATCCCGCCTGTGCGGTCTATTTACCGGGAGAAAATCAACCGATTTCGGTCTGGCGTGACCCAGAGCAATGGCAAGCTGAGCGTCAACGCCAATTTCCCGGCAGTGAACCCTTTTGGCAGTTGCTGCGGCGACTGTTTGAAGCCAGTTGGGACTTCCAGAGCCGTGACCCGATTTTGCCCCCCCGCAGTCCCTGGGATCTGGCCCAGCTTTTCCAAGCTTTACGGCCCCAGACCATGATTACAGTACCCTATACCTTGGCAACGGTGGGGGATGCCCTGCGCTGGTTTGGTTTGGCCCGCGATCGCCGCCTGCGGACTTTTCTCGATCTGCAACTCAAGCTCTACTCCCAAGTCAATGCCGAGGAAACAGCGCTGCTCTATGCGGCGACGGCCTTGGCTGTGTCCCAAGCACCCCAAGGGTTGTGGCACCTGAAGGGGAGTATGCAGGTGCTGGCCGATCGACTGGGGGAGGCAATCCGCGATCGGGGCGGCCAAATCCAGCTAGGACAGCGGGTGACGGCGATCGAGACTGAAGGCCAACGAATTACGGGGGTTATCGTCCAGGATCAGGCTAGTGGCACGAGTCGCCATTTGCGGGCGGCCCAGGTGATCGCCAATGTGCCGGTACAGAATTTACTTAAGTTGCTTCCGCCCCAGTTTCCGGCGTTTCAGGGCTACCGCCAGCGGGTGAGCCAGCTTCCGGCGGGTTCGGGGGCATTTGTGGTCTATTTGGGGGTAACAGCAGCGGCCCTTCCCTCGGACTGTCCGCCCCATTTGCAGTTTTTGTACGATGCAGCGGGACCGATCGGCGAAAATAATTCCCTCTTTGTTTCCGTCAGTCGCTCTGGGGATGGGCGGGCACCGGCAGGCTGTGCCACGATCGTGGCCTCTTCTTTCACGGCTGTGGAGCGCTGGCAAAATTTAGATCGATCGGCCTATAAAGCCTTAAAACAGCAGTACACCGCACAGGCGATCGATCGCCTCGGTCAGTTTTTCAGCCTCAATGACTCCACGATTCTGCACCAGGAAGCGGGAACACCCTGGACCTTTGCCCGCTATACGGCCCGCGATCGGGGCATTGTCGGCGGAATTGGCCAGCGGGTGCCGACTTTTGGCCCCTTTGGCTTTGCGACGCGCACTCCTGCCCCTGGTCTTTGGCTGGTGGGCGATTCAACTCACCCCGGTGAGGGGACTGCGGGGGTCAGTTATTCGGCTTTAATGGTGGTGCAGCAGTTAGAACGTGCTTTGGCGCTCCTAGGGTGAGGTTTCACCCCGCAAAACCCACCCCAACCTACAACAGGCACCCAAAACCCCTCAATCCAGCCCTCAACCCCCTAGAAAGAAAACGTAGTTTTAACCGCAAAAACACCCACCGGGGAAGCACCCGTCCCTTGGTTGAGCAACACAAAACCACCAGGGGTAACAGTGATTGCATCACTAATGCGGTAATTAAAATAGGCATCCACAATCAGAGGCACTTTAGAGTCAGTACCGACTGTTACATTATCGTTGCTCACGATCGTCGGATTAATCCCCACAGCAACGCCCCCCTCGTGCCCCTCACCAAAAAGATCCGGAAACACTAGCCCCAGCCCCGCGCTGTAAGCCGTCGCCCGATCGCCATTGACTTGATCCGCCAGCCAACCATAGGTTCCAAAGGTGGAAATCAGAAAATTTGGGGCCACTTGGTAACTCAAACCCACCCCAAGCTCATCCAGTGTCGCCGCATCGGCCCCCCCAAAGGGATCTTGACTTTTGAGACTGCCCAGTCCTGCAAAGAACCCATCATCGCTGTCTTTGTCATATTCATGGAGATAGGAAACTGCCATCTGAAATCGGTCTTTTGTAACCGATAACTGGGTAAATGCACTCCAATCATCGTTAAAAAAGCCAAATTCCGGCTCATCGCTTCCCTGACCGGATAAATAGGCGGCGGCAATATTCACAGTGTCTGTGATTTGGTAATTACCCCCCAGACCGGCCCACTCACTTACATCGTCGTACATTGTCCAAGCCCCCTCCAGGAAGTCGGCAAAACCGCCGTATTCCCAGGCCGTGGTTGGGGTGATTTCGTCTAGTTCCATGCCCATGGGGCCGACTTGAATCTCTGCCCGATCGCCCACGGGAAAGCGATACCA
>JBMTWK010000515.1:0-3139 GCA_049452395.1 Prochlorothrix sp.
TAAGATGCCGGTCTGTAGATGCCTAGAACTTGAAAACGGTGAGGCCCATAGACCTCACCGCTGGGGTTTGTTTCAAAATAAACGGTCACCTGGGGCAGTGGGCCGTTGAAACTCACAACTCGGTCAGATTCCAGTGAGCCATAGCCTAGGGGCAACGGCGACCCCTGCTTACCGAATAGGCTTAGGTCTGCTTCGGTCTGACACGGTTGTGCCTGTTGCCAGGATTACGCTTGCTGCTAGGATTACGCCTGAATAATTTGGGCTTGAATCATTTGTGCCTGAATTATCCAGGCTCTTACAGTTTACAAAGAGGGGCCAAGACCGACCGTAGCCGCGTATACGGCACGATCGCCCAATTCATCCTCAATGCGGAGCAGGCGGTTATATTTGGCGACGCGCTCACTGCGGCAGAGGGATCCGGTTTTGATTTGGCCTGCCCGTGTCGCGACGGAGAGGTCGGCGATCGTGGTGTCTTCGGTTTCGCCGGAGCGGTGGCTAATCACTGACTTATAGCCTTTGACTTTGCCCAGTTCGATCGTTTCCAGGGTTTCCGTCAGGGAGCCAATTTGGTTGAGTTTAATCAAGATCGCGTTGGCTGTGGCGGTTTCGATGCCCTTTTGGAGGCGGGTGGGGTTGGTGACAAAGAGGTCATCGCCCACCAGTTGGATCTTCTTGCCCAGGCGATCGGTCAGGATCTTCCAGTTGTCCCAATCTTCTTCGTGGAGGCCGTCTTCGATCGAGACGATCGGGTAATCTCCCACCAAGGTTTCCAGATAGCCGATAAACTCTGCGGGGCTGTGGGCAGAGCCGTCATAAATATACTGGCCCTCTTTGTAGAATTCGCTGGCGGCCACATCCATGGCGAGGGCCACCTCTTCACCGGGCTTGTAACCGGCTTTTTCGATCGCGTCAATCAACAGCTCCAGCGCGGCCCGGTTAGACTCCAGATCCGGCGCATAACCGCCCTCGTCGCCCACGCCCGTGGACAGCCCTTTGGCCTTGAGCACGCTGCTGAGGGAAGCAAACACTTCCGCACCCCAGCGCAGGGCTTCCTTAAAGCTGGTTGCCCCCACCGGCATAATCATGAATTCCTGGAAATCCACGTTATTGCTGGCATGGGAGCCGCCATTGATGACGTTCATCATCGGCACGGGCAACAGGTTCGAGAGCGGACTGCCCAAATAGCGGTAGAGGGGCAACTCCAGGGAAATCGAGGCCGCTTTAGCACTGGCCAAGGACACGGCCAAAATCGCATTGGCTCCCAAGCGGGACTTGTTGGGGGTGTCGTCTAGCTCAATCATGGCCAGATCTAGCTCTTCTTGGTTGAGGGCATTGCGGCCCACCAACTCCCGCGCAATTTCGTCCACGTTGTCCACGGCTTGGAGCACGCCTTTGCCGCCGTAGCGATCGGGATCTTCATCCCGCAGTTCGTGGGCTTCAAAGGTTCCAGTGGAGGCACCGCTGGGGACTTGGGCCAAGCCGATCGCCCCGTTTTCCAAATGGACTTCGGCCTCGATGGTGGGACGGCCACGGGAGTCTAAAATTTCGCGGGCAACGATCGCCTCAATTAACATTCCAAAGTCTTCCGACATAACGTACTCTGCTCTTGATGAGACTGGTTTGAGATGGGAACCCCAACTTCGGGGGACAGCCAAAACTACCATGGTTCTTGGCTCTAATCGCAGTTTTCCAAGCTTTTCCTTGGGATTGCCAGCGGGTCTGTCAGGGTCTCAGAACTTTTTGGAGGCTTGTTCACGCACCGTTACGTTCAGCAATCTAGAGCCTCTCACTCAGGTTTTTACGAAGCTACCCCCTTTGAAGTAGAGGTCATGGAGGATCAAATGCCGTATCCAAAGCTGGTTTCAGTTCGGATTCTGGAGGATTATGTCTTGCTGGTGGAGTTTACCAACCAGATCTATCGTAAATACGATGTGAGGCCGTTGCTGAGCTTACCGATGTTTGCACCGTTGCAGAGTTTGGCCCTGTTTCGTAGTTTTCGGATTGAAGCAGGGGGACATGGGTTAGTGTGGAATGAGGAGATTGATGTTAGTGAGTATGAGTTGTGGAGTCGGGGGGAGGTGTTGTGTGAGGCGGAGTTGTCTAGGGTCAAGGCGGGGGCGGTTGGCAGGGTGCAACCGTTCCGTTCAGAGCCTGGAATTTGTTAGGATAAAGAACTGTTGACCTTCTAAACCCTAAGAGATAGTAAGCGCGTGGTTGTTAAGCCAGACTGGTTACGGGTTAAAGCCCCCCAACGGGAGCGTATTGGCTCTGTTCAAGAGATTTTGCGGGATTTACACCTCAATACGGTGTGTGAAGAAGCCTCTTGCCCCAATATCGGCGAATGCTTCCACCACGGCACTGCTACCTTTTTGATTATGGGTCCGGCCTGTACCCGCGCCTGTCCCTACTGCGATATTGACTTCGAGAAAAAGCCCACCAGTCTTGATCCCACGGAGCCGGTGCGCCTAGCCGAAGCGGTGGCCCGGATGAAGCTCAACCATGTGGTGATTACCTCGGTGAACCGGGATGATTTGCCCGATGGTGGGGCGAGTCAGTTTGTCCGCTGTCTGGAGGAGGTGCGTCAGAAGTCGCCTCAGACGACGATCGAGGTCTTAATTCCGGACCTGTGCGGTGATTGGACAGCCCTAGGGACGATTTTGGCGGCTGCGCCGGAAGTGCTGAACCACAACACCGAAACGGTACCCCGTCTTTATCGCCGAACCCGCCCCCAGGGGGACTATCAACGCTCCCTCGATCTGCTCGCTAAGGCGCGGGAACTGGCCCCAGCGGTCTATACCAAGTCGGGGATTATGGTGGGGCTGGGGGAAACGCCGGAGGAAATCGACCAGGTGCTGCAAGACCTGAGATCGGTGGATTGCGACATTATCACCTTAGGGCAATATCTTCAGCCCACTCCTAAGCATTTGCCGGTCGATCGCTTTGTTACGCCAGAAGAATTTGAGCATTGGCGACACCGGGGCGAAGATTTGGGCTTTTTACAGGTGGTTTCCTCGCCGTTGACCCGCAGTTCCTACCATGCTGAAGAAGTTCGGCGCTTAATGGCGGAGCATCCCCGCTCCTAGTGCCCAGGGGCATCTATGCTGTTTCGGTCTAGGATAGCAGGGCGGAAGTTCTCAGC
>JBMTWK010000516.1:0-3136 GCA_049452395.1 Prochlorothrix sp.
AGCTTTGAGCGATCGCCCGTGAAGCACCTGCCACTGTTTTTATCTCGGTTTGGCCTCCTGGGATCCCTGGGCCTCTTAGCCCTCGGCTTGGGGGGATCGATCTCGACCGATCGACCGCCTGGGGCCAATCCTCAAGCTGCGAACCCGATCGGGACGAGCACGATCGCCACTCCTGCGATCGATCGGGCCACCCCTTCCCAGGCCCAGGTTCCGCCCTCCCCCGCCGAACCCTTGCCGCTGGATCCGGTTCCGGCCTTGGGCTGCGATCGGGCTACCCTAACCGTGCCCCTTCCGCCCCTGTGTCCAGTCACCCAGGGGTTACCCAATACAGTGGGCTGGGATGGGCAACTGTGGGGACAGGGGGGCGCTTGGCAGGCCGATCGGGAGGCGCTCTTTGCGGCGATCGGCCACAGTTTGCAGTACCTGACCACAACAGCGGCCCAGGAGCGCTACCAAACCTATCCCGTGGCGGGGGTGAGCCACGATCGGGTTGTGCGGAGTCTCCAGCGGTTCCGGACCCTCGTGCGCTGGGCCACTTCCCCAGAGCAGTTGCAGCGCTGGGTGCGCCAGGAATTTACCTTTTACCAAGCCACGGGCCACGATGGCCAAGGCAGCGTTGACTTTACGGGCTACTTTGAACCCAGCTACCGCGCCAGTCGCACCCCCTCCGCTGAGTATCGCTACCCCCTCTATCGCCGCCCGCCGGATCTGGAACGCTGGCCCCAGCCCCAGCCCACCCGCCTTGAGTTGGAGGGGGCCGATGGTCTTCAGGGCAGTCGGGGACCGTTGGCGGGGTTGGAGTTGGTGTGGCTGGCCGATCGGCTGGAGGCGTATTTAGTGCAGGTGCAGGGATCGGCCCGGTTGCAACTGGTGCAGGGGGGCACGATGAGCGTGGGCTACGATGGCCGCACGGAGTATAGCTATACCAGCCTGGGCAAAGCCTTGGTGGATGCCGGGAAGTTTAAGCTAGAAGAGCTAACGTTGCCGAAGTTTTTGGCCTATTTTGTCGAAAATCCCCAGGATTTAGATTTATATATCCCCCGCAACGATCGGTTTATTTTTTTCCGAGAAACCCAGGGCGCACCGCCCACGGGGAGTTTGGGGGTGCCAGTGACGGCGGACAGATCGATCGCCACCGACAAAAGCCTGATGCCCCCCGGTGCCCTAGCCCTCATCGTCACGGACCTGCCCTACGGCCCCAGCCCAGACCAACTCCAGCAGCAGTCCATCAGTCGCTACGTCCTCGATCAAGACACGGGTGGAGCCATCCAGGGGGCCGGTCGCGTGGATGTCTTTTTGGGCAGCGGTGAGCTAGCGGGGGCGCGGGCCGGTTTGGTCAACACACCGGGGCAGTTGTATTACCTGCTGTTGAAATAGCTGTTGTAGGAGCTGCTGTTGAAATAGCTGCTGTTGTAGGAGCGCCCGATCGGGATTTGTGCCAAGCACAACAAGTTCCGGGGTAAACCGGGCAAAATGGGAAACGAGGAACACTGAGGCTCGCTACGTCCATGCCGACCCTATCTACCGATACCAAAACGATCTTGGCGGATCTGATCCGTCGCTACAAAAATCAGGTTGATTACCTGGCCATTCGCCTAGAAGAATCTGAAGGGACCGATGTTTTACTGCGGGGCGATCGCATTGAAACCCTGAGCGAAGGGCTATCCCTGGGGGGCCATGTGCGGGCCTGTCACAAAGGCGGCTGGGGGTTCGCCAGTTTTAACCGGCTGGTGGGGATTGAGGACCACATTGAAGAGGCGATCGCCGCTGCCCGCATGGTTGGCCGCGAGGAAACCCTCTTGGCTCCGATCGACATTCTCCAAACCACCTATCACCTCCCCCTCCAGGGCACCGATCCCCGCCACATTGCCCTCGCCCAAAAAAAGCAACTCTGTGAGCACTATCGGGAAATTCTGCGCTCCGTAGACGATCGCATTGCCACGGTCTCGGTCCGCTACGGTGACAGCACCCAGCGCATTTTATTGGCCACCTCCGAAGGGACATTTCTAGAGCAATCTTGGTCCGATATGGAGATGCGGTTTGCAGCCACAGCCCGCAACGGCGAGACCGTGCAGACAGGCCGGGAAACCACGGGATCCCGCAATGGCTTTGAGGATTTACAACAGCTCGATCAGCAGGTGGAAAGCGCGGCCCGTCGGGCGGTGGATGCCCTAGCCTTGCCGCCCATCCAGGGGGGCACCTATACGGTGGTGATCGACCCAATTTTAAGCGGCCTGTTTGTCCATGAAGCCTTTGGCCACTTATCCGAAGCAGATATGGCCTATGAAAACCCCGATATTTTGGAAGTTATGACCCTGGGGCGGCGGTTTGGGCCGGAGGAGTTACAAATTTTTGACGGGGCTGCGCCTCCCGGCCACCGAGGCAGTTATGGCTTTGATGATGAGGGGACTCCGGCAACGACGACCCAGCTCATTAAAGATGGGGTGCTGGTGGGGCGGCTACACTCGCGGGAAACGGCGGGCAAGCTGGGGGAAGCGCCAACGGGGAATGCTCGTTGTTTGAGTTACTACTACCCGCCGATCGTCCGCATGACCAATACCTGGATCGATCGGGGCAGTACCCCTGTGCCGGACCTGATGGCGGACCTGAAGGAGGGCGTGTATGCCCGCAACTGGCTGGGCGGCATGACCAACGGGGAAATGTTCACCTTTACGGCGGGGGAAGCCTGGATGATTCGCAATGGCCAACTTGCGGAGCCGGTGCGGGATGTGACCCTGTCGGGCAATGTCTTTACGACGCTGCGGGATATTGAGGCGATCGGCGACGATTTTTACTGGGATGAGTCGGGCGGCTGCGGCAAGGGCGGCCAAAGCGGTCTCCCGGTGGGCTGCGGTGGCCCCAGTTTGCGCATCAGCAATGTTGTCGTCGGCGGCCAAATGGAAGATTAATCCCCCCTCTTCTCGTTCCCACGCTCTTCTTGGCTCGTGTCTCGGTCTCGTTCGGTCTCGTTCCCACGCCCCGGCGTGGGAATGCCTCCCCGGACGCTCTGCGTCCAGTCCACAGGGCGGTGGTCTACAGGGCGCTGGAGCGCCTGGGAAGAGGTTCCCACGCAGAGCATGGGAACTGGAGTTTTGACTTTTTGGGCTTGAGCAGGACAAAAGCGCCGAGGGAGTCA
>JBMTWK010000517.1:0-3132 GCA_049452395.1 Prochlorothrix sp.
CGATCGAAGGGCTGAAACCCTACTAACTTCGTAGACCCCTGAATAGTTACCAACAGCCCACCCCCGCAGCCTTAGCAGTGCAGAAAAATTCTTTGCAAAGCCTTGCTCCCCCTCGCCCGTCCTGGGGGTCAGGGCTGGGGGCTGAGGAGCGCAGTTGCGACAGTGGGATGCACCCGTCTGTCTCAGCCCTACCAGGAGAACGGGGAGCTAGGAGACAGAAGCAGGGGTGACAGGGAGGTTAAAGACCTCTAGGGGATCGATCGACTCCGCCGTAGTAAAGCCAAAAATTTGACCATAAAACCAGAGTTCCCCCTCTAGGCAGCGCTTGATATTCTCAGCCTTGCGGAAGCCATGTTGCTCCCCCTCAAAAGGCACATAGGCCACCGGAATCCCCTTCTTCTTGAGCGCCTCCACCATCATTTCCGCTTGGTTGGGCGGCACAATTTTATCCTCTAGCCCTTGGAAGAAAACAACGGGGCAATTGAGGCGATCGGTGTGGTGAATCGGCGATCGGGCTGCGTAGGTCAACTTTTCAGCCGGGTAGGGGCCAACCAAACTATCCAAATAGCGGGACTCAAACTTATGGGTATCTTCCGCAAGGGCCGTCAGGTCGCTGACTCCATAGCGGCTGGACCCAGCCTTAAAGACATCCGTAAAGGCAAGGGCGCACAGGGTGGTATAGCCTCCCGCACTGCCCCCATCGATCGCCAGCCGATCGCCATCCGCATCCCCCCGCTTGACCATATAGCGGGCACCATTGGCACAATCCGCCACATCCACAATGCCCCACTGGCCTTTCAGCCGCTCCCGGTAGGCCCGTCCGTAGCCCGTACTGCCGCCATAGTTCACATCCAGCACCCCAAACCCGCGACTAGTCCAGTACTGAATCGTGAGATTGAGGCCGACACAGGTCGCAGCAGTGGGACCGCCGTGGCTTTTGACCAGGAGGGGGGGCTTTTCGCCCGGTAGAGGGGTGTAGTCGGGATTAGTGGGGGGGTAGTAGAGGGCGTAGGCGGTGAGGTTGTCGGTGGTGGGGAAGGCGATCGGCTCCGGCTGGGAGAGATAGCGGGGATCCAGGTCTAGGCTAGTGGAGGAACGAATGGGAGTCAGGGCTTGGGTAGAGAGATCAAGCAAATATAAAGTCGTCGCTTGGCTAGCGGCTCCGGCCATAAAGGCGACCCGATCGCCGCTGACCTGAATATTGCTGATTTCCGTAAAGGGCAAATCTAAGGGGATTAACTGGGGCTGGGCTGGGCTGAGGTCCAACCGGGCCAAAAACCAGGTGCCGTCCTGGGTATAGCTACAGATAATTTCCTGGGCCGATCGAAACCCGTAGGTCGTCATCCCAAAAACCCATTGGGGCAGTCCAAACTCCGCTTCCAAACCATAGACCAGTTCCCCGTCTCCAACCGGGTTCTGGGGATCCCAGCGGTACAGGTTCCACCAATTATTGCGATCGCTGACGAAATACAACCGTCCATCCGGGGACCACAGCGGCTGAAACACCGACTCAGCAGGACCGCCCGCAATGTGTTGAATCTGCCCCAAGGATCCATCGGCCTGGAACGTCCCAACACATAAATCCGTGCCATCCCAGGGCATTTGGGGATGGTCCCAAGTCAGCCAAGCCAACTGTTGGCCATCGGGGCTGAGGCTGGGGGACGCAAAAAAGTCATGGCCACTGGCCAAAATGCGGCCTTCCTGGGGTGAAGTTTGGGCAGCTTGCAGATCCAAACTCACCAAGGTATTGACCGCCTCACCGTCACCGCGATGGTCTTCGCGGATGCCAATCCAGGTGGAACCTTGGGGATGAATCATGCCGTTGGCATAGCGCAGGTCGGTCCCCTCCGGTGTTAGGGGCTGGGGATCCTGTCCAGGAACCAGGCGATAGAGGCGTTGGTCCTTGAAGTTGGAGAAATAGGCAATGCCCTGGTGTAGCGTGCAGCAGTCTCCGCCGTACTCATGGACCCGCGTGCGGACGTTGATGTGCGCTGGGGTCAGGTCGGAAGCGCTCTCAGGACCGTCGTAGCGACAGAGAACATTCCGTGCTCCTTCCGCAGGGCGCATTTCCACCCAATAAAGCTGCTCCCCATCAAACAGTGCTTCACCCAGGCCAATGCTGTTGGCAGCAATCAGATTGGCAGTGATAGGGGAAGACCAGGAGCCGCAGGGTGCAGAGGTGGGGGTCATAATGGTTCGATCGGTAGATTGTGTGAATAAAACGAAAGTAGACGCTAAGCTGAGGGGCCAACGTTAGATATTGGGCAAAATTGGGCAGAATAGGGCAGATACGGGGCGAATAGGGGGAAATATACTGTATACCCTTCCTGCAAAGATTATGCCATACCCTGAATCAGTATTATTGCTTAAGGCGTTGCTGACTGCGCAATGCATCCCCACAGAAGTACCGTAGAACGCACGGGGTTAGATCAAGAACTCAGTTCAAGCACAAGGTTTTAGCGTAGCGTTTAGACTGAATCTCGTCAAAGCGGGGAATAAGCAACCCTAAACTTACGTTCTGGATACGGAACTGAATGCTCAAGTCCCTGATGTGGACCAACCTGATGTTGCAAATTCTCTAGCTGTCCTCTCGGCAAGAGGGGTGAAGCGTGTTGATATCCTGAGAACCAATACCTGTAGATGCCAAAAAGCTTGATGCTCAACAGCCTGATGCTTAAACAATTAGATAATGAAGCACACCTCATCCAAGGACAGCAACTTCAGGATAAGGTGATGATTGACCACCTAACGACTAGGGATTACCCATCAAATAATTAGCTCACGACCAAACTTTGCCGCCCTGCACTGGGGAACAGCAGGGGTTTAGGACGGACTTTGGGTTGGCTTTTTCACAGCGTAGTGAGGTTCTGGGTATTTGACGACAGTGATTTTGCTGGAGTTCACTGGGGGAAGGCGACGGTTGGGGTGCAGCGGTTAAACTCGTTGTATAAAACCTGTTGCATAAACCCCATTGCATAGAACCTGTTATACAAAACCCGTTGAATGAAACCCGTTGGATTGCTAGGGGGGAGCTAGGCTGCATGAGAGCTTGGATTGACGACGATGTGCTGTATTTACACCCGGAGGATGTGCCCCAGTACAAAAAAGGTGGCTCAGTGGTGCGAAATACCT
>JBMTWK010000518.1:0-3128 GCA_049452395.1 Prochlorothrix sp.
GGTACCTTTACCAAGGGTCAGACGATCGGGAACTCCATCACCAATGGCGTTGAGCTAGCAGACGTGGACGGTGATGGTGATCTAGACCTGTTTGAGGTCAACTTTGGCGCATCCGCAACCCAGGGAGAAAACAACCGCATTTGGTTGAATGATGGCTCTGCTAACTTTACGGATTCTGGGCAATCCTTGGGAATCTTGACCAATATCAGCGCGAATGCTGCCTTTGGCGACCTGAATGGGGATGGGGCGCTGGATATCTTTGTGGCTAACTACTATTCGGGAGCAGAGCGAGTTTATTTGAACTCGATCGACTCTAGCAAGCCAGAAGCATCGGTCAACACCGCTACTAACGTTGTTGCCGTCAGTAAGTCCACCAACCTAAAGTTTAAGCTGACCCAGGTGAACACCACCGCAGTCAAAGAGGTGGGTTTCTTCGTGGTGCGGGATAACAACGGCACCATTACGGACGAAGACGGCAACAGCCTCACACCTGCTGATGCTGGCTATACGGCTGCGGCTATGCAGCAAGCTACGGTTTTATTTGCGGCCTTGGGCAACAATCCGGCTGGTTTTGATCCCTTGGGCTTCGATCGTATTGTGGGAGCATTGGGCGGTTCCGCAGACGTATTTGCCGGGGGAGCTAAACTGGTCTTTTACTTTGTCCAGGAAGGCAGTACAGACAGCCGTGCAGCAGGAAACAACAGCGGCAGTGTTCTTTTTGGGACTACTTTCGAGAGCAATGCCTTTGGAGCCTCTGCTAATCTCACGATTACCAGCCTTGGCAATGGTAAGTTTAGCCTGTCCTGGCTCGACAACCTGACCTTGACGCTGGAGTCTACGGATGATGATTTGCCCTTTGGATCGGGGTTGCAAGGCCGAAATCAGTCTGAAATCCTGGATTTGACGGGTCTTACCAATGATATCTCGGTTTCTGTGACGGTTTACCGGGAAGCTGCCTTTGATAACTTGGTGGGTTTCTATGTCATTGATGACATCACCGGGACTGTCGCCGGAGCCAGTGTCGATTCCTCCGATTATGTGGCAAAAGCCTTGGCAAACCGCATTACGAGCCTGGATCTGTTGCAAGTGGGCAACGGTGCTTCAGAAACCTTCAACGGGGTCTTGGGCAAAGGCCAGTACTTGGCTCCCTTCATCATTGTTGATGGCACCTTGGATGATGCCTTGGCCGGTAACGCTAAGGTCTTCTTCCCCTTCCTGGGTGCCAACACCGATCGCGTGGATCACGTTCGCCTGCTAGGCAACAACGTCTTTGGCTTTGAAGACTTGACCGGAGGCGGTGACAACGACTTCCAGGATTTGATTGTGAAAATTGAAGCTGCTCAGGCGACCTAATCCCAGCGCTAAGCTTGACGGTAGGGGCGTGGTTCCCGCGCCCTTCTAGGTTGATGTTAGGGGCGTGGTTTCTGCGCCCTTCGCGCCCAAGGTGACTCGGTTGGAAAACTGGGTTAGGAAAGGGTTGGAAGACCCAACCCCTACTGAGATCGATGGCCCTGTTGTCTGGGGTTAGAAGACCCAACCCCTACCTGTATTGGGTGTAACTTGATTGGTTTCTGATCAGTTACCGTTGAATTCCTTTGGTTTTCTTGTCTTTAATCTGACTAGCTTGAATTTACTGTTATTAATCCTTTAATTTGCTGTGACTGTTGTTCCCAATCAATTTCTGCCTGACCCGACGATCGATCCCGCCACGACCTCCCGCGAACCGCCCCTGAATATCGCCACCTCCCGCAACTTTCCGGAGTGGATGGCGACCCAGGGTGTGAGCCTTGCTTTTACGACCTATCAAAGTAATCGTCTGTTTTTCCTGGGTTTGAATGCTCAGGGGCAGTTAGCAGCGTTTGAGCGCCTGTTCGATCGGCCTATGGGTCTGTATGCTTCCCCTTGGGGCGATCAGCTCTATCTCAGTACCCGTTATCAGATTTGGCGCTTTGAGAATGTGCTGGATCCGGGGCAGATTTATAAAGGGGGCGATCGGCTCTATGTGCCGCGTCAAGGCTTTATTACCGGCGATTTGGATATTCATGATCTGGCGATCGACAGCCAAGGCAAGCTGGTTTTTATTAATACGACCTACAACTGTTTAGCGACCCTCAGCGATCGCCACAGCTTTAAACCGCTCTGGATGCCGCCTTTTATCACCAAATTGGCCGCTGAAGACCGCTGCCACCTCAATGGTCTGGCTCTGGTGGACGGTCAGCCCCGCTACGCCACTGCGGTCAGTCAATCGGATATTGTGGATTCCTGGCGTGAAAAGCGGCAGGATAGTGGGTGTGTGTTAGATATTCCGGCGAATCAAGTCGTTGCCACGGGATTATCGATGCCCCATTCTCCCCGGTGGTATCGCGATCGCCTTTGGGTACTCAATTCCGGTCATGGAGAACTGGGTTGGATCGACTTGGAGCAGGGCCAGTTTCAACCCCTGACTTTCTGTCCCGGTTATGTGCGGGGATTGGCCTTTTGGGGGGATTATGCCCTGGTGGGCTTGTCAAAGCCACGGGATAAGACGTTTCAGGGGCTGGCGCTGGATGGGCGGCTGCAAGCGGCGGCGGTTGATGCCCGCTGTGGGCTGTATGTGATTGACTTGCGGACGGGGGATATTGTCCAGTGGCTGCACTTGGAAGGGGTGATTACGGAGCTATATGATGTGCAGGTGCTTCCGGGCATTCAGCGACCGACGGCCCTAGGGTTTAAGACCAATGAAATTGCCCAACTGATTACGACAGAGCCGCTACCGGGTCAGGGCCAGGTGCCGGTGGTTTAGGGGTCATGGGAGCGAGATTAAGCCAGCAAGATTGAGTCAGCGAGATTGAGCTATTGAACGGGATCCCCTATCTTTTTGCTGGGGTTAGGGGAGAAATACCAGAGGAAAAGGGGCTTGCTCACGGTGCTGCTGCCCAGAAATCTGCTTCCCCTGTAGAGTGGGGGATTGAGGACGATTGAGGGCGACGGAAAGGGCAGGTTCCTAGCGCTTTATGCTTATTTTTTCCGGTGGGGAGAATGAAAGGGTACAAGAGTCGGCAAAATAGTAGAGATTTATCAGGACGTTACATTTTGTAATATGCCATCCTAGGGTTAGGGACGATCGGGAAACCAGGGTCACGAGGGGG
>JBMTWK010000519.1:0-3126 GCA_049452395.1 Prochlorothrix sp.
ATCCCAGAGCGCTGTCTGAAGAACTCCAGCAGGACATCCTGGGGATGTTTCTGATTGATGACGAGGGGGAACTGGTAAGCCGCCAAGTGAACGGTAAGTTTATCAATGGTCAAGCCAAGGGGATCGAAGCGACCTATGTGATGAAGAGTCCGGAACAATGGGAGCGCTTTATGCGGTTTATGGAGCGCTATGCCAAGGCCCATGGTCTTGGCTTTACCAAGTCTTAGAGCTGATTTACGAAGTCGCTGAAACGCAGTCATAGCAGGGGTTTTGCAAAATAGTGTTTTTGAGTACCGAATCGCTACAACCCCTTCACTACAGTGCTTTTAGCTCTCTTAAGATTTACTTTATAAATCAGCTCTTAGAATCCAGGGCATCGTGCCAGCAATTTCTGCATGGGTCGCGGAGACCACGCGCCCCTACGGGGGATTGGGGTGGGTAGGGGCCAGGTTCCCTGACCCCTTTACAAAGACCTGGGGCGCGAAGACCACGCCCCTACGGACGTATCCCGTGTTGAGCCATCTACACCAGTAGGTGGTTTTTTAGTGCCTGAGGGGGCTAAAACGATCGACGGTCACGGGGGTTGGGGGCGATCGGGGGTGCATTGGCTGGACAAATGCTAAGCATTGGTAACAAACACGATAGAATTATTAGAGATTCTTTACACGGTTCCGGGTATTCTAGGACTAGTGTTGGGCCGTTGTTGGTCCAAGTCCTGACAGGGACCGGAATTTAGGCTAACTAGCCTTTGTAACCCTTTGTAATCCCTGGTGCAGGCAACCCCGTTGAGGTCTTAGTAGACCGAAAGATGTCTGTGGGAGCGGTTTTGCTGTTTCCGCAGAAGCCTTTGCAGAAGTCCTTGGACCCCCAAGTGGGGCGATCGGGCTTTGTGCTCTACTCAGCCTTTAGGGTGATTTTTTGGGTTCTTTCCCATGAAAGTCCCCACCGCTCCCATTCCCTCGTTCGTCACCTCATTCGCCTATGTCTTTGCCAATCCGCAATGTTGCCATCATTGCCCACGTTGACCACGGGAAAACCACCCTTGTGGATGCCCTGTTGCAACAATCTGGGGTCTTTCGAGATGGGGAAGCGGTGCCCACCTGCGTTATGGACTCCAACGACTTGGAGCGGGAACGCGGAATTACGATTTTGTCGAAGAATACAGCCGTTCGTTACAACAACACCCTGATTAATATTGTGGACACGCCCGGTCACGCCGATTTTGGCGGGGAAGTGGAGCGTGTGCTGGGGATGGTTGATGGCTGTATTTTGATTGTGGATGCCAATGAGGGGCCAATGCCCCAAACCCGCTTTGTGCTGAAGAAGGCGCTGGAAAAGGGTTTGCGTCCGATCGTGGTCGTTAACAAGATCGATCGTCCCCGTGCCGACCCCCACCAAGCCGTCGATAAAGTCTTAGATCTGTTTATTGAACTGGGCGCTGATGATGATCAGTGCGAGTTTCCCTATCTGTTTGCGTCGGGCTTGTCTGGCTTTGCCAAAGAGAAGCTAGAAGACGAGAGCACCACGATGCAGCCGCTGTTTGAGGCGATTTTGCGCCATGTTCCGCCGCCGATCGGCGATATCACCAAGCCCCTCCAGTTGCAAGTCACCACCCTTGATTATTCCGACTATTTGGGCCGGATTGTGATTGGCCGCATCCATAACGGGGTGCTGAAAGCCGGTCAACAGGCGGCGTTGGTCAAGGAAGATGGCTCGATCGTCAAGTCCAAAATTTCTAAGCTGCTGGGCTTTGAGGGGCTGAAGCGGGTCGAAGTGGAAGAGGCCAAGGCGGGCGAAATTGTGGCGGTGGCCGGGTTTGCCGATGCCAATATTGGCGAGACCATTACCTGCCCCAACGAACCCCAAGCGCTGCCGTTGATTAAGGTGGATGAACCCACGCTGCAAATGACCTTCTGTGTCAATGATTCGCCCTTTGCGGGTCAGGAAGGGGATTTTGTGACTTCGCGGCAGGTGCGCGATCGCCTGATGCGGGAGCTGGAAACCAACGTGGCGCTGCGGGTGGAACAGGGCGATACCCCTGAGAAATTCCTGGTTTCGGGCCGGGGGGAACTGCACCTCGGTATTTTGATCGAAACCATGCGCCGGGAAGGTTACGAGTTCCAGGTGTCCCAGCCCCAGGTGATTTACCGGGAAATGAATGGCCAGCCCTGTGAGCCGTTTGAGCAGTTGGTGCTGGATGTGCCGGAAGAGAGCATGGGCGGCTGTATTGAGCGGCTGGGCCAGCGTCGGGGTGAGATGCAGAATATGGAGATCAACAGCAATGGTCGCGCTCAGTTGGAATTTGTGATTCCGGCGCGGGGTCTGATTGGTTTCCGGGGTGAGTTTATGCGGCTGACCCGTGGGGATGGGATCATGAACCACAGCTTTTTTGAGTATCGGCCCATGGGCGGTGCGGTGGAAACCCGTCGCAATGGGGTGCTGATTGCCTTTGAGGAGGGAACGGCGACGTTCTATGCCCTCAAGAATGCTGAGGATCGTGGCTCGTTCTTTATTACGCCTGGGACGAAGGTCTATAAGGGCATGATTGTGGGTGAGCACAACCGGGCGCAGGATCTGGAACTGAATGTCTGCAAGACGAAGCAGTTGACCAACCACCGATCGGCGACGGGCGATGAACTGGTGCAACTCCAATCGCCGATGGATATGAGCTTGGAGCGGGCGCTGGAGTATATCGGCCCCGATGAGTTGTTGGAGGTTACGCCGGAGTCGATTCGTCTGCGCAAGATGAACACCAAGAAACTCGCCAAGCGCTAGATTCACGGCGATAATCCACAATAATGCAAGGGGCTTCGGCCCCTTTTGCTTTTGGACCATCTCACTTTTGCGACTGGACAGCCGAGACGGCTATCCCACAGCGGAGAGTGGTGGGAAAGGCTTTACTGGCCCGTTCACAGTGAGAGGCTCCTAGTCAAAGACTTGCTTGCGGCTGACCCTACGTACTGCTGTTAACTATAGGAGATCAACTATGGCTACTCCACACGAATTCGCTACTGAGCGTAAAGAGAAGCACAGACGAGTTGCCTTATATCTATTCATTCAGGCAAATCTAAATGCAGGGTAAGCGCATCTGGAAGGCTATTGACACAATGGTTACAGTATGTGGAG
>JBMTWK010000520.1:0-3123 GCA_049452395.1 Prochlorothrix sp.
CAAAACCCCTGCTATGACTGCGTTTCAGCGACTTCGTAAATCAGCTCTTAGCCATGGCACTTGTGGGGGGCAGTGGGGGGACGATCGCCGCCGCACCCGTCCTAGCCCAAACAGCACCGGGCATTACCGCCGCCAACGATGGCACCGGCACCCAAGTCCAAACCCAAATCCAGCCCCAGGGCACCACCTACCAGATCACCGGGGGAACCCCCGTCCAGCAGAATTTATTCCACAGTTTTGGGGACTTTAACGTCAAGCAGGGGGAAACCGCGCAGTTTACCACCCCTAGCACCATCCAAAACGTCCTAGGCCGCATTAACAGCGGTAATCCTTCGGAAATTAATGGCAGTTTGAGTTTGGTCGGCAGTGGGGCCAACCTCTATTTGATCAACCCAGCGGGTATTCTCTTCGGGGCCGGTGCCCAACTCAATTTGCCCGCCAGTTTCACCGCCACAACCGCCACGGGCATCACCTTTAACGGCGGGACGTTCTACAGTTTTGGTCCCAATGTGTGGGCAGATTTGGGGGGAGCGCCCCAGGGCTTGCTGTTTGGGCGTTTGGGGGAGTTGGGAGAAAGTATGGGGGCGATCGTCAATACGGGCCAGCTCCAGGTGGCACCAGGGGCACAGTTGCAGTTGGTGGGGGGGCAGGTGATCAATACGGGCACCCTGACGGCGGCGGGGGGAACCGTGGGCCTGTTGGCTGTGGCAGAACCGGGCACCGTTCACCTCAGTGCCACGGGCAGTATTTTGGGCTTTGACCTTCAGGATCCGGCCCTAGCCAGTGCCCTGGATCCCAACCATGCTCCAGTTTCGTTCAATCCTTTAGACTTACCCCAACTGCTGACGGGGGGGACGATCGACCATGCCACAGCCCTGGTAATCGATGGCGAGGGGCGGGTTTTCCTCCAGGGATCGCCGTCGAGTTTGCCATCCAGCTTAGCCTTGGGGGCAGGGAGTTTGGCGGTGGCGGGAACGGTGTCTGTGGCGAGTTCTGGGGCCAGTGGGACGGGGGCGGGGGGGACGATCGATCTGCTGGGTCAAAAGGTGGTATTGGGAGCGGCCACGATCGCGGCTTCGGGGCTGACGGGGGGCGGATCGGTGCGGATTGGGGGCGATTACCAAGGGCAGGGGGCTTTACCCCGATCGCAAACCACCTGGATCAGTGCCGATAGTGAGATTACAGCCAATGCCCTAGGGGATGGCAATGGGGGGCGGGTCATAGTTTGGGCCGATGGGACGACGGGCTTTGGAGGCCAAATCAGTGCAGAAGGGGGTAAAGTTGGGGGTGATGGTGGTTTTGTCGAGGTTTCTGGCCATCAGAACTTAATTTTCCAAGGTCAGGTCTCAACGGCGGCTCCCCAAGGCCAAATGGGAACGCTCCTGCTGGATCCCACGGATATTGAAATTGTGGCAGATCCGACGATCGCCACCGCCCTCAATGCTGTGGATGACTTTGATGACGCGGATCAAGGCATTCCCACCCAAATCAATGCAGCGATCCTCAATAATTCCAGTAATAATATTGTTCTCAAGGCAAGCCGCGATATTTACTTCAATGCGGCTCTGAACCTCGCCTCTGGCATTAGCCTCACTGCCGAAGCCAACAACAGCATTATTCTCAACCGCACGATCGCCACAAACGGGGGCAACGTCACCCTACGGGCGGATGCTGACAATAATGGAACCGCCAATATTAGCGGTGGTAATGCCTCGATCGTCACCCAGGGCGGGCGGGTCAACCTCAGCGCCAGCGGTGTGGTGTTGGTCAATTCAATCGACACCAGCCGCACCAATGCCCAGGGCGGCGCAATTACCATTACCCACGGGGCCAAGAGTGATAATCCGTTTGTGGTGGGCGGCGCTAGCAAAAACGGAGTCGTGAACAGTTTGAGCAGTGGGGACTACACCTTTCCCACGGGCAGCTATACCAATTCGATCGGGCTAAATGCCCAGGGCTTGCAGTCCGGTTCCGTAGACCTGGGTATCAATCCCGCCATCAACATCGTGGCCACCAACGGCAGCGGCTCCACGATCACCAGTGGCAAAGAAACGCTCAACACCGATGCTCCCCCAACCAATCTAAACACCCAACAACTGGAGAGCAAGAATTCCCTCAACTCCTCATCGCTAAACACCCAAACCTCCCTCACCAGTAACCTCAATACGGCAGCACCCCTCAGCGGCCCCCCGCTCCTGACACTGGACAGTAAGCCAGTCGGTACATCTCCCCCTCCCCAGAGTCCGGACAGCATCGATATGTCCAGCAACCCCGATACTCCTGGCGACCCTCGCAATCCCCAAGGTTCCGGCGATCGCAATAATCCCCAAGACCGTAATAATCCCCGCGATCGCAATAATCCTGAAGATCGCAATAATCCTGAGGATCGCAATAATCCTGAGGATCGCAATAATCCCCGCGATCGCGACCCGTCCGATCGGCCCCCCAATGTCAGCCAGCCCCAATTCACCCCCGATCGTCGCCTGGATCAGTCTGCGGATGGGCAGAAATTTGACCGCATTGAGCAGGACTTTTTAGCCGACATCAGCGCCCGCTTTGGACCGCCCCCCATCCCCGGCAACCGCGACAGCGCCGTCCAGCAACGGCTCACCCTCTCCCAGTCCCAACAAGCCCTGCGGAGCATTCAGTCCCAAACCAATATCACCCCAGCGGTGGTCTACTTCCGCTTTAGTCCCAGCCGCGTAACCACCAATCTGGACGAGAACCCCGCCACCGCCCTCCAAGAACAAGACAGCGACGAACTGGAACTGTTGCTGATTACCCCCAACGGTCAACCCCTGCGTCGCCAAATCCCCGGAGCCAACCGCGCCCGCGTCTCCCTGACCCTGCGCCGCTTCCGCCAAGACATTGCCGGCCCTTTCAAGGCCAGCCAAAACCAACACCAGTACCGTCGCCCCGCCCAAACGCTCTATAACTGGATGATCCAGCCCCTAGAAGAGACCTTGGCAGCGGAAGGGGTCGAAAATATTCTGTTTTTCCTGGATGTGGGCCTGCGATCGGTGCCCCTGGCGGCCCTCTACGATGGGGAACAATTTTTGATTGAAAAATATATAGCAAGTGACGGGTTGGTTAGGACAAAAGCTTGCGGAACGCCTCATCCAC
>JBMTWK010000521.1:0-3096 GCA_049452395.1 Prochlorothrix sp.
ACTTCCGCCCCCGTCCTCGCTCTATCTAGGACAAAACCCCCGCTGGCAGGCGCTGGACGGCCCCTGTTCAGCCTGCCCTGTTGACCCTTCTGCTGACCCCCCTCTACCACCACCATGCGACGAATTGATGCGATCGGGATTGGACTAGCCCTACTGTTGGGGGGCTGGTTGCTGTACTTTGGGCTAGGGAAGCTGGGCTATGACAGCATTGATGCGGGCATCTGGAGCCAGGGGCTAATGGTGGTGGTCCTGCTGGGCTGGGTGGCGACCTACCTCGTGCGGGTAGGCACCCAAAACATGACCTATAGCCAGCAACGGCGAGATTACGAGCAAGCCCTGCTCCAAAAGCAGCTAGAGTCCATGACTCCGGAGGAATTGGCCCAACTTCAAGCTGAAGTAGAAGCCGAAAAAGCCGAAAAAGCTGCCCAAGCCGCCAAAACCACCCCCGATCCAACCGAGTAGGCTGCGGTCTCGGCCTATACCCTGCTAGCTAACTTGTTCCCTTGAGAGCGCCCTATGACTGCTCCCCTGCTGGATGTCCGCAACCTATCCATCGACTTTCGCACCGACGATCAGACCATTGCGGCAGTAATTGGCGCATCCTTTCAGGTCCACCAGGGCGAGACCCTGGGCATTGTCGGGGAGTCTGGATCGGGAAAGTCGGTGTCCTGTTTGGCCAGTTTGGGGCTAATTCCCCAGCCACCGGGACACATTCGCCAAGGGGAAATTTGGTTCAAAGACCCCCAAGCCCAGGAAGCCGTTAATTTACTCAGCCTCAGCCCCCGCCAGTGGCAACAGTACCGGGGGGGCCGCATCGCCATGATTTTCCAGGAACCCATGGCTTCCCTCAATCCGCTCTACACCTGTGGCTTCCAGATTATGGAGGCCATTCGCTACCATGAGCCGATTTCGCCCCAGGAAGCCCGTCGCCGCGCAGTGGCCCTGCTTCAGGAGGTGCAACTCCTGCCCTGGGATCAGGATTTGGTGGAGAAATACCGGCCAGAGGCTTCAACTTTGACCAATTCCAGCTCGCGCAACCAAGAGCTACAGGTGTTGGTCAACGATCGCCGGGTGCAACAGGCCATCAATGCCGAAAAACAGGCTTTTCTCAACCGCTATCCCCATCAGTTGTCCGGGGGCCAGCAGCAGCGCGTGATGATCGCCATGGCCCTGTCCTGCAATCCCAGTCTTTTAATTGCCGATGAGCCGACAACGGCCCTTGATGTGACGGTACAGGCAACGATTCTCCGGTTATTGCGGGATCTCTGTCGGCAGCGGGAAATGGCGTTGATTTTTGTGAGCCATGACTTGGGGGTCATTGGGGAAGTGGCCGATCGGGTGGCGGTGATGTACCAGGGCCAAATTGTTGAGCAGAACACGGTCCAGAATATTTTTCAGCAGCCCCAACACCCCTACACCCAAGCGCTTCTTGCCTGTCGGCCCCGCTTAGACTATACCCCCCAGTATTTGCCCACTTTACAGGATTTTCTGGCGGATTCCTCCAGCTTAGGAGCCACTGCGGGGGCTACTGCCCCGTACCCCCCTGCCTCGATCGTCCCGAACCCCGCCGCCATCCCCACGGCTCCCGTCCCCGCCGCCCCGGAGTTGGCCCCTACCGAAGCCCCGCTCCTCCTCGTCGAAAACCTAGCGGTGACCTATGGCGCGGGCTGGCTGGGCAAACATGTACAGGCGGTGGCGGGGGTTTCCTTTACGGTGGCAGCGGGGGAAACCCTGGGTTTGGTAGGGGAGTCGGGTTGCGGCAAGACGACCTTGGCCCGTGCGCTGCTGCGCTTGATTGAGCCAACGGGGGGCCGCATTGTCTTCCAAGGGGAGGAGTTGCTGCGGCTGCGGGGAGAGCGCCTGCGATCGCTGCGGCGGGATATGCAGATTATTTTCCAAGATCCCGCTGGTGCCCTCGATCCTCGAATGCGGGTGGGGGCGGCGGTGATGGAGCCGATGTTGATCCATGCCTTCAATGCCCGATCGGAGAGTCACCGCGATCGGGCCATCTATCTTTTGGAGCGGGTGGGCCTCTCCGCCGATGCTTTTAGCCGCTATCCCCATGAATTCTCCGGCGGACAGCGCCAGCGTATCTGTATTGCCCGTGCCCTTGCCCTCAATCCCCGTTTCATTGTCTGTGATGAGTCGGTTTCGGCGTTGGATGTGTCGGTCCAAGCCCAGGTGCTGAACCTGTTAAAGGAACTGCAACAGGAGTTGAAGTTAACTTATATTTTCATTTCCCATGACCTCAGTGTGGTCAAGTTTATGAGCGATCGCATTATGGTGATGAATCGCGGCAAAATCGAGGAAATTGCCCCTTCAGAGCAAATTTACAGCAATCCCCAGCGAGACTACACCCGCCAGTTAATTGCAGCGATTCCCAAGGGTTTTGTGGCCTAAGGGGGAGCTTGATTCTAAAAATAATCTTAAAATTCCGTCGTTTTTAGGGGTTTGTGACCCGGATTCCCCATGCAATCTAGTCAGGGGGGGTAAAATGCCCTCCAGATCTGGGTTGACAACCCAAATGCTGTAATACTTCAACCCTCACGCTATAACACTGTAACCAAGGAGACGATCGATGGGACTGTTTGATGCCTTCCGGAAAACTGCCGAGAAAACCCAAACCACCCTGGGGCCTGCTGAAGCTTTTGCAGCCATCATGCTCTTAGTTGTGGCCTCCGATGGCTATCTGGCCGATGATGAAGTGCGCCTGCTCAATGTCACCCTCAATCGCATGAAGCTGTTCCGCAGCTACTCCGATGATGTCATGCGGCGGATGTTTGACAATTTATGCAATATTCTCAAGCGGGAGGGGGCAGACAAGCTCTTTAATGCGGCTGTGGCCACGTTGCCCCACGATCTGTATGACACAACCTTTGCGATCGCCACGGATTTAGTGCTAGCCGATGGTGAGGTCACGAAGGAAGAAGAGGAAATGCTAACCAGCCTGTGTCGTGCCTTAGAATTGCCGGAAAACTTGGTTAATGACGTAATTCGCGTCATGATGATTAAAAATAAGGGCTAACCAAAGCTCAACTCTGCAACCCCTACAGCCCCCCTCTGGGAGAGCCAATTTACCCTGGGATGGCCGATTTG
>JBMTWK010000522.1:0-3088 GCA_049452395.1 Prochlorothrix sp.
CTCCCCGATCCCTACCCCGACTCCGACGGCAAACCCATGGCCGACAACACCCTCCAATACCAGTGGATCGTGCGCCTCGTCACCAACCTGCGCCACCTCCTCAAAAACCAAACCGCCTTCGTCGCCGGAGACCTCCTCTGGTACCCCACCGAAACCCCCTTCCCCGCCCCCGCCCAAGCCCCCGATGTCCTCGTCGCCCTCGGTCGTCCCCCCGGCGATCGGGGCAGCTACAAACAATGGCAAGAAGACAACATCGCCCCCCAAGTCATCTTTGAAATCCTCTCCCCCAGCAACACCGGCAGCGAAATGGCCGCAAAACAGACCTTCTACATTCAGCACGGGGTCTTAGAGATGTTTTTCTACGATCCCCAGTCCTTTAGCTTCTGGGGTCTCGTCCGCACTCACCCCCAAGACACCCCCCAACCCCTAATGGCCCTCCAACTCCCCTGGACCTCCCCCACCCTCGGCATTCGCTTAGAAATGGGCACAGAAGGCTTGGCCGTGTTCTATCCCAACGGAGAACCCTTCAAAGCTCCCGAAGAGCTAGCCGCAGAACGCGACCAAATCACCGCACAACTAGCCCAAACCAGCCAACAACTGGAGCAAACCAGCCAGCAGCTTGAACAAACCAGCCACGATCGCGATCGGGCCTTTGCCAAATTGCGAGAACTAGGCATTGATCCCGCAACCCTGTGAGCCTTGCCGATCGATCCCCCACTGCGGGCAGTTTCCCCCCAGAATCCCCCCAATCCCAACCCTCTACTGAACCCAGGGACGGTAGCAACGGGCCGTAATAAAATAAGGGTGAAAGACTTCCAGAAACTGAGATTGCAAAACCCGGAAAAACTCCTGTATAATCGCCGGATCATCCAAATGGAACGGGAACTCCTGCTCCACCCCCTTGAAAAAATACCAATTCGTAATCAAAACCCCCTCCGGCTTCAACCACTGGCGGAACTGCCGCAACTGGGCCACCGGATCCGGGAGATGTTCCAAAACATCAAAGCAAATAATCGCATCAAAACAGGGATCACGGGGTAAATCGCGGCAGCAGTGCAATTTAGCCGACAACTCTAACTGCTGGGCACGATATTGGACAAACTCCAAGCTCACCGGGTTCAAATCACAATAGGTCACCCGCTCAACCTGGGGACAAGAAGCCGCCCCGATCGCTTGGGTGCCAATACCGCCCCCAAAATCCAGCACCTCACCCTGGGCAAAATCCGCAATCAGCCGCAACGTATCGCCAATATAGTCCCGACTCGCTAAGTGCCACGCCCCTAAATCAAACAAATAGGCTTCTCCCACCTGATCTTGGTAAAATTCCGCCGCTTTTGCCCAATCAAAATCCCGATGGCCCAATTCTGCCAGTTCTGCGGTGCCCTGGGCTAGCCGTTGTTCTAGGGTTTCGGCATCTAGCTTCAGGAAACCCTGTAAATGGGCCTTGAGGTCAAAGGCATGGTCCCAGTAGGGAGCGATCGCCAGAGCAGTAGGAAAAGTAGCCATAGTCAAAAAATCGCGTATACAGTAAATTCTCTCCGTAGGGGCGGGTTTTCACCAAAAAATCCAGCCAAAACCAGAAAATCTTCCAAACCCGCCCATATTCAAACCATTCCGTAGGGGCGAGTTTTTACCGGAAACCTAGCCAAAACCAGAAAATTCCCCAAACCCGCCCCCATTGCTGCTAAATTGCCCCTAAACCTACGGAACCACCGCAATACAATCAATCTCCACCAACGCATCCTTCGGCAAACGAGCCACCTGGACCGTTGCGCGGGCGGGTGCTGTTGCCCCATCAAAATACTGGCTATAAATGGCATTAACCTTGGCGAAATCATTCATATCCGCCAGAAAAATTGTCGTTTTCACCACCTGGGCAAAATCTACCCCCGCTGCCAACAACACCGATCGCAAATTCTCCATGACCTTATGGGTTTGGGCCTCCACATCTTCCGGCGCAACTAAAATCCCCGTCGTCGCATCCAAGGCAATTTGGCCCGATGCAAACAGGAATGACCCTGTAGCCACAATCGCTTGATTATAGGGGCCAACAGGGGCGGGCGCGTCGTCCGTCTGAATGATGCGTTGGGTCATGGTCAGGAGTCCTTAACTATCGAGTAATTCAAAGGGCGATGTAATCGGGGCGATCGCGGGCACGATCGCACCAGGGCCGATCGAGATCCTATGCGGTGCGCTTTCGGTGCAGTTGGGGCGATGCCTTATCTGTATTATCCCCCTTTCCGGTGCCTCCAGGCGAATTTCCCCAGGGATTCCCACTGAAATTCCCCCTCAGCTTCCCGCAACCTCCCCTAAACCTCCAAACTCGCAAAAGCCCGTTGTAGCGTCTGGGGGTTCACCGTTTCTAGGGGTTCCACCTCGCCCAAAATCCGAACCCGCCCGTAGCGCTCGATCGTGTCCCGGTTACTGGGATTCTTCACCCCATTCAAAATAACCCCCAAAATGGGGATTTCCGCTGCCCGCAGCGCGGCGAGGGAGAGCAGGGTATGGTTTAAGGTTCCCAAGCCACTTCGGGCCACTAAACAGACGGGTAGCCCTAAATAGTGAATTAAATCGAGAATATACTCGTGATCGTTAATGGGAACCAGTAAACCGCCCGCTCCTTCCACAATCAGGTGGGATTGGCTGACCTGGGGTACTACAAAGTCAGTGAGTTGGATGGAAACCCCATCGATCGCGGCGGAGGCGTGGGGGGAGAGGGGCTGGGTCAGGCGGAAGCGTTCCGGGTGGAAGTGGTCATCGGGCAGTTGCGTCACCTGGCGTACCGTCTCGGTGTCGGTGCAGGGTTCTAGGCCCGACTGGATCGGCTTCCAGTAGGCTCCCCCCAAGCCCAGGGTTAACATCGATGCCGTAACGGTTTTACCCACATCGGTATCGGTGCCTGTGACGAAAAAGGTAGAGGGCCAAGAAAAGGAGGACATAAGCCACAATGCTCAAGTAAAGGGGTTATCTAAACCAGTTTTATCCTACTCCACGTTGCGCCCCTTCTGAGAGGCTCTCTAGGACTCTGCATCTAGGGAAATTTGTTCAAATTCCGGGCCTTCAGGGTCACTATCAGCGCCGGAGGTGG
>JBMTWK010000523.1:0-3076 GCA_049452395.1 Prochlorothrix sp.
TGTGGCTTTTTTTGAGACTAGAATTCTTGCCAACCTCCATTAATCGAGGTGCCCTTGTGCCGCTGATTAACTTGGTATACTTGGTGATCCCTTTTGATACAGCTCGTAAGTTTGGTAAAGGCTTGGGCTATGGGTTTGGGTTGTTGTTTTTACCGTTTATCTTTTATCCTATTCTGGCCTTTGGTAATGCCCGCTATCGGCCTGAGTTGTAGCCGACGTTTATCGGGCTGACATTCATCGCTAGGATTGAAACAGGGGATCCATCCCACTTTGACGAGTGAACCGATTCGGTCGGGGCAATCTCCCCGTGGTTGCCCTGGTTTTAGTCCCAAGGGGGGAGCCACAGAGGCACGACCCCGACCAAGATTTTTCCAACGCGGGATGCTCCCTCAAACAGGCTTGATCCCGATCGGGAGCTTAAGGGGCACTTTGGGGCTGGGGCTGCATAAGCTGACGGATCCGATCGGCGAGTAACTGGGCACTGTTGGCGATCGCCAGATCTCCCATTTTTTCCGCCATCCTCACCAAGGGATCGTTGGGGGTAAAGGGTAGATGGGTGGGATCTTGGTAGCGTTGCAGTGCCCCCCGCAGCAGCAGTAAAACCTTGCTTTCCAAGTCCTCCGGCACAATGTCTTGTTGCTGCAAAAGCAGCGCGGCCCCTGCTGAGGCAAAGACCGTGGCGTTATAGGTTTGGTGGTCTTCGGCGGCGTAGGGGTAGGGCACCAGGATGGCGGGGGTTTGGGTGATGGCTAATTCGGTGAGGGCGCTGGCCCCCGATCGGCTAATGACCAAATCAGCCCGGTGCAAGAGGGCCGCCATCTGGTCATAGAAGGGGAAGGTCAAGTAGCGCTCGTGGTGCAGGCTGTCGCGATCGGGATCGGCTTCCCCCGTTAAATGGACAATCCACAGGCCCGCCTCTAACCAGCCTGCAACACAGTGCCGCACCACCTGATTAAGGCCCACCGCCCCCTGGCTCCCCCCCATCACCACCAGCAGCGGAGCCTTCGGCGGAATCGGTAAATCCAGGCTAGGGGGAGGGCTTTGCAGAAAGTCTTGGCGGACGGGAGTGCCGACCCAACTGGTTACCGCTGCTTTGGGGAGGTAGCGGGCGGCGCTGTCGAGGCCCAGGGCGACTTCGGTACACCAGGGACTGAACCAGCGGGTGACCTTGCCCGGTAGTGCATTGGATTCGTGGAGCAACACCGGTAAACCCAGGGAACGCGCCGCCAAAACCGCTGGCCCTGCAATATAGCCCCCGGTGGTAAATACGCCTTGAAAGCGGCCCCGTTTCAGCAACTGCCGCACTTGGAAGACCGATCGCACTAACCCCCAAGCTGTTTTGAGGGTACCGAGGCCCAAACGCCCCTGGAACCCCGTGGCCTGGACGGTATGGAGTCGGTAGCGATCGCCCACCAGCGTTGTTTCCAGGCGATCGGGCACACCCAGCCACTCGATCGTACAATCCTCTAATTCAGCGGCAACGGCCAGGGCGGGGAACAAATGGCCCCCGGTTCCACTCGCTGCAATGAGAAGACGAGGTGAGGCTGCGGTCACGAAAGCACTCCTTTACCCATGGGGGTTAACAAACAGGGTTAAAAACGGGGTCAAAGTCCTTACCGGATTCTTCCAATTCAGACCTAATATATACCTGTCCGGGATCGGCTTTTCCGTTATTGGCCGATCGTTTATCCTGGTATTCCCAGCCCCTAACCTATCCAAACCCTATGTCTGTTTCACTGCGATCGCTCCCCCGCCCCCGTTGGACTCCCCTGCCCCAGGCTCTGGCCCTTGCGGGTCTAAGCTGCCTTTTGGGGGGGATTACGCCGGTTTTTGCTGCCGATCGCACGACTGCCCCCATCTCCGCTGGCCTCCTGGCCCAAGCCCGCACCGCCGACTCTGCCCCAGCGGCAGTCCTGGAAAGCCTGAGCGCCCTCGATCGGGCCGCAACGGCTGAAGACCTAGACGGCGTTTTAAACTTTTACAGCCGGAATTTCCTCCACAGCGACGGCTGGACCCGGAACGACCTGCGCCAGTCCCTCAGCAACTTCTGGGAGCGGTTCTCGAACCTGCGCTACAGCACCCAGCTTCTGTCCTGGCAAAGCGTCAACGGTCAAATCATGACCGAAACCCAAACCACCATTACCGGGACCGAAACCCTGGATAACCGCACCCTGACCCTGGAGTCAGACCTGCGCCTGCGGCAGTATTGGGAGGGGGACCAGATTGTGCGGGAAGAGGTCTTGGGGGAGCAGAACCAACTGCAAACGGGGGAAGCGCCGCCCACCTTGATGTTTAATTTGCCGGAGAAGGTCCAGGTCAACGAAACCTTTAACTTGGATGTGATTGTGCTGGAACCCCTAGAGGATGATTTGCTGTTGGGGGGATTTTTAGATCAGCCGGTGCGCAAGGAAACCTATCTGGATCCCGGTCAGATTGATCTAGCGCCGATCGTCAGTGGGGGGATTTTTAAGATTGGCCGCGCCCCTGCGGTGCAGGATACCCGGTGGGTTTCGGCGGTGATTGTGCGCAAGGGGGGAATGACCTTTGTGACCCAGCGTTTGCAGGTGGTGCAATAAGCCGCAATCAGGACATGATGCCAAGGAGCGATGCCAGAGGAGCTATGCCAGGGAAAGCTATGCCAGAGGGAGCTATGCCAGAGAACACCAACGGGGCACCCCAGGAAGGGGCGATGCAATTGGTGCTTTACAGCAAGCCCGGTTGCCATTTGTGCGAGGGGTTGGAGGAAAAAATCCAGGCGATTACGGAGTTTCCGATCGCCCTCGAAGTGCGGGATATTCGCACGAATGACGCTTGGCTACAAGCCTATGAGTTTGAAATTCCCGTGGTCTGTGGTGTGACGGCTGCGGGCCAGGAGCAACCATTTCCCCGGATTTCTCCCCGATCGACCGTGGCCCAGGTGGCCCAATGGCTCCAAAAGCATTACACGGCGTAACCTCAAACGGTTGACCTACTTGCGGCCCAAAACCAGGGCAACCACGGGGGGTTTGGGGTGCATCCCGATTTAGAAGAATCTTGGTAGGGGTCGTGCCCCTGTGCCGACCCTCTTCGGTCCAAA
>JBMTWK010000524.1:0-3072 GCA_049452395.1 Prochlorothrix sp.
TGGAATGAGTTAGTGCATAGTGGGAAGGTAAAGCACCACCCTGCTGTTGCATAGCAAGTCGGGCCTGCTCTTGGCCCATGCGACCCACCCCGACCAACCCCCCCTCGACAGCGGCAGTCTCACCCCCCTCCTGATGACGCTGCGCAGCACCCTCGCCTCCCCCCAGACCCAAGCTGGAATTTGCCACACCCTCCACCAAAATCACTGGCATCTTGTCCTGCTGCCGGGGGACTTGGCAGCTTTGGCCTTGGTGAGCCAGGGGCCACCCCCGCCCTACTTTACCCAGCAGATGCAGGTCACCCTCAACGGCCTGATCAGTCGCCACGGCACCACAATTCAGGGCTTTGCCGGAGACCCCCACACCCTGCCCACAACCCTGGGTCAGCAACTGTTTGAGCTAGTCCAGGCCCAGGAGCCGGTGCCCGCGAAGCGATGGGGCCGGATGGGGCAGTTGGTGGGGCTGGGGGCGGCGGCGTTGCTGTTGGGGGGAGGGGTGGCGATCGGGCTGGGGCTGCAACGGCAACGGCTAGAGGCGGAAGTCCAGGCCCAGCAGCAGGCCCAGCAGGCAGCAGAGGCCCAAGTTCAGGCGCAGCGGGCCGAGATCGATCGGCTTCAGCAGACGGTGAACCAATGGGCGGGGGTGCAGCTTGAGGCTAGCCCTGAGGGTGAGGATGTGGTGTTAAAGGGGTGGGTGAGTCGGGCGGTCGATCGGGAGAATATTGGCCAGCTTTTTGCCCAAATTCCCGGAATGCGTACCGTTACTAATCAACTTCAGGTGAAAAGCCCTGAAATTACGACCCAGATTTATTTTTATGGTAATTCTGCGACGGTTACGCCCAGGGACATTAGCACGAAGCTCTTGGCGGTGAAGCAAACCCTAGAGCAGTTTCCCTCGATACAGGTGCAGATTCTGGGCTATGCCGCTGCGACGGAGCCGTTGAGTTTGGCCCAGAAACGGGCGGAGGCGGTGCAGAATATCCTGGCGGATCAGGGCATCGATCGTCGCCGTCTGTTGATTGCAGCCCAATCTGACTTTCCCCCTGGGGTCACGGCTGACCAAGATGACTGGCTGAGCCGGTGTGTTTTGTTTGAGGTGTTGCCTTAGGCCGATTGCAAATCGGCGATCCCAGGGTGATTTTAGGGGGGCGAGGGGGGCCGATTGCAAATCGGCGATCCCAGATTTCAGATTCCAGGTTCTAGATTCTAGGGGGATTTTTTTAGAGGCGGGTGATGAAGACCCGAACGAGAATGTCTTGAACCCGTGGGCTGGGGGTGATTGGTGGGCTGTTGGGGATTGGGACGATCGCCAAGGGGTGCGTGTCGAGGATGGCGCGGACGATGGTGTAGGTGAGGGTGCAGGCGAGGGTGGTTGCGAAGTAGATGGAGAAAACATCAGGTTGAAGGCCGAAAAACTGGAACGGCAAGGTGTATGCTGCCGAAAAACGCCAAATGCCGAGGGATTGGGCTAAAGAGTCTGCGGTGAAGGTGTAGAGGCTGGGGATGAGGGTGCCGAGACTGAGGTGGAGATGGTGGGGCCGGAGGAAGGGATAGCCGAGAAACCACTGCAAGATAAAGAGGGGGCCAAAAAAGAGGGCCACGAGGCCGCTAATTTGAAGGTGGCTGTGGTGGGACAGGAGTACGGCATAGACCCCATAGAGGCTGATTAGCCCTAGGAAGAGATAAACTGCGCCGATGACGATCGGGGGGTAGTGGCGCGGGGTGGGGGGGGCCGATCGGCTGGGTAGCAGATCAAAAACCAGGGCTTGGCAGAAAATGGCAATGAGGGCATGGTGAACAATCCACAGCACTTCTTCTAGGGGTAAGTGGTTCCCTAAGAGGTCCAGGGCTGAGGTTTTGTCGGGGTTAAAGACCCAGAAGCCTAGGTGAGTGCCCCAGTTATCCCACAGGAGCGATTGGACAAAGGCGGCAGCGACGATAATGCCTGCGAATGCCAGTTCGGTTTGGAGGGCTAGCAGCCGTTTGCGTTTGTGGAAGAGGGCAGAGATGAGAAAAATGCTAAAACAGGCTAAAAGGAGGTGAATATGCCAGTATCGGACAGTATTAAGCATTTTAACCAAAGTTATAAAAGACGATTATAGCGACTTCGGTTCAGGGGAAGTAAGGTTTTTTTCACCGATGCTGGCCTTGCCTCACCCGCATCCCTTACCCTAATTTTTTGCCTTATCCCTCACCCTACTCTGTCCATGCCTCGCCCCAGTTACGGCCCCAAAACCCAACAGCGTTGCCTTGTGCTTTTTGCGGCGATCGTTCGCTATGCCAATGGTGAATTGGAAGCGGACGATCGCACCCTCGATCGGCTTCAGCGGCAAATCCAAACCCAATGGCAGGACGATCGGCGGGTGGTGGTCCGGACTAAGGTGCGGCATTTGGAGGAGTTAACGGGTTTGGGGGGGATGAGACTGACGGCGGCACAAATTAAGGAGGCTCTGGCCCGTTTGGGGGATTATGTCGGCATTTTGGAGGATAACCGCCCGACGGCGGGGGGATCGGAGCATTGGCACTTTACGTTGCAATTGTTGGCTTCGCGTTGGGATTGGGCGGCGAATCAGGGGCGCTTTGGGGAGGTTTGGCAGGCTCGCCGATCGCAGGGTGAGGCTACGGGGAGTTTGTCCGATGGGGTGAGTTTGCAGGCGACCCCGATCGAACCTGTATCCCCGACTCCTCCGTTATCTAGTTTTTCGTCACCGACTCCCCCGTTACCGACCCAACTGACCCCGGACCTGTGCCGATCGGGCTTAATGCTGCAACGCGCTTATCGCTTGAGTTTTCATCCCGGTTCTCTTTCTGCTGGTTCTCTGCCTGCCGGTTCTCTGCCTGCCAGTTCTCTGTCTGCCGGTTCTCTGCCTGCCGGTTCTCTTTCTGCGACGATCGATCGTCCACCTGCTCGATCGGTCCTGGATTCCCCCAAGATGGATGCCCCAGAGGTTTCCCCCAAGGCGCTGTTTCCTAATGGCCCGGAGATTAATGGCCCGGAGATTAATGGTCAGGAGATTAATGCTGGAGTTTTGACTTTTTGGGCTTGAGCAGGACAAAAGCGCCGAGGGAGTCACT
>JBMTWK010000525.1:0-3071 GCA_049452395.1 Prochlorothrix sp.
ACGCTCACAACGCGGGCAAGATGCCCGCACTGGAAAGGGGATGGGAATTTCCGCCATGCTGTACTAGCTAACCGTGCGGACGATCGTTTTGCCATTTTGCTCCAGGGTAACCTGGGGATTGCCACTGTCGGGCACTTCAATTTTACGAATCAGAACTCGGCCACCGGACACCCGATCGCCCACCTGCACCGTCCGGGTCGAAGTCGCGCCCTCTTCCTTAATAATCAGCTTTAACTGCCCCCCAATCTGGAGCAAGCCCTTAATTTCGAGCTGTTCCGCCAGGGCAGTGGGGGACTCAGGAGCCGCCAGGGTTTGGGGAACGGCAATGGGGGCCGGGGGCTGAGGGATAGATTGTTGGGGCAGCGGTTGTAGGGCAATGGGCTGCTGGGGCAGGGGTTGCGGGGCAATGGGCTGGGTCGCAACCGGGGGCAGTTGGGCAATGGCTGGGTTGGTGACGGGGGCCGAGGCGGGGGCAGCCGAACCGCTGGCGGTGGTTTCCGGGGTAACAGCACTGACGGGCACCGTGTTGACCTTGATATTGGCGGGATCAATCACAAACCCTGCAAAGGGATTTTCGCGACCCCGTGGGGCTTCAGCAAGGCGTTGTGCCACCCGGTCAGCAGCAGGGTCAGCCGGACCACTGGGGACCGCAACCGAGGGAGTCGTGGGGATGGGGGGCAGACCATGGGGGGAAAATTGGGGAATGGACTGGAGGAGGGTAGTGGTTTCCGCGTTGGCGGGGTTAGCCCCAGGGGCGGATCCAGTTTCTCCAGAAGCCGCTATCTCAGCAGCAGGGGCTTCAGCATTGATCGCGGTCTCTGGCGATCGCCCCGATCGACCCAATTGATAGGCCGTCCCCAGCAGCAGCAATCCCACGCCGCCCGCTAGGAACCCCCAGCCCCAGCCCGATCGCGGGCTACCCAAGGGCACCGCCCCCGGCAACCCCAAGGGTCCGTCACCATCCTCCGGAGTCGTCCGCTTGCGTCCCGGTAGCCAATGGCTCAAATCCGGGAAATTGACTTGGGGCAGTTTGATGGTTTTGAGGCGTAGCGATCGGGGCAACATAAACTCTTCTCCCAGGGAACCCACAGAATTGCTTGACAGAATAGCCCGAATTGTCTCTCCTGCCTACCCAGGCAATTGGCAATCCCAGCCCTTGCCCCCCGATCGCCCCAGACCACCCCACCCAATCCAGCCGAAACCCGGCCCCCTTCGCCCAGCCGCCCCACCCCAAGGATGGGATCTGGATGTGATACCCTAGGGTTGCAAAACTTCACATTCCTTTAAGTTTTCCCCGTCAGCTTTGTCCATCCATCCCTACAGCATCCCCACAGAGGGCAACCCACAGCACCCCCCCATCCCCCCTGAGCCTAACCGCTGTAAGCTTGTCAGGCTACCCTTTGCTACCCCCTGTTCCTTACTTCACCCCTGGAATCTATGAGCCGCCGTCGCTGGAAAAGTCGGAAAAAAAGCAAAACTCCCTGGGGACCACTCTTGGCCGGTCTCTTGGTGGGCGTGCCTTTGGCCGCAGAGGTGACAGCACGGGTTTTGGTGGCAACCCAGACGGTCCAACTGACGACCCCCACCGCAACCTCTGAAGAAGTAGACCTTGCCGAAGCCTACCAGTTGCAGTTTGTCACCCGCGACGGCCAACCCTACGGCTCCAGCGGCTCCCTCCAAGCCCAGCACCATCCCCTCATGGCCTATACCCTGATGCCGGGGCAACAGAGCCAGTTTTGGAAAATTAATGATCAGGGCTTTCGGGATTTGGAGTCCATTCCCCAAGCCAAACCTGAGGGCGAAGTGCGGATTTTTGTCGTCGGCGGGTCGGAAGCCTTTGGGCAAATGAGTTCCAGTGATGCGGGCCTTTTTTCCAGCCAACTCCAGCAGCGCCTTAACGAGCGAGTCGAGGAACAGCTTGCCAATCCGAGCCGCTTTCAGCCAGATATTCTGCCCTTTCGTGCCGATCAAGTTGAAGCCGCCCTCGCCCTGCCCCCCAAGATTCGCGTCGGTCAATATCGGGTTATTAATGCCGCCGTTCCGGGCTACACCTCCGGCAACGTCCTCGCCCGCCTGATTTACCAAATTTCCGACTACAATCCCGACATCATTATCATGGTGGGCGGCTATGGCGATTTGCTGCTCCCCAGCACCGAGATGGGGTCTGATATCCCCAACCTCAACAGTTTTCTCCAAGCTCAGTTTGCACCGCCCCTCGACAAGGGACCCCAGTGGGAACAGTGGGGCAAGCAAGTGGAACAAAGCATCCACGATCGCCTGTATTTAGCAAAACTCTGGCGCATCTATACCGAACCCCTGCCCGAAGAGGAAGCGCCTGAACCCGTGCGGCTGGTGAACCTCATGGCAGACAACGCCACCGCGCCCGTGGCAACACAGCTTGCCGAGGGGACCGAGTTGGCCCAGCGCCTCGATCGCTATGAGCGGAATTTGTTGCAAACGGTGCGTTGGATTTCAGCAACCCAAAAGCGGATGCTGGTGGTGCTGTCCCCGGAAATTACCGGGCGCGATCCGGCACAAATTACAGCGGCTGAGTCGGCAATTCTGAGCGATTTAGGGGCAGCCTACACCAGCCAAGTTCCCCCAGCCTATGACCAACTAGAAGCCGTCAGCGAGACGATCGCCGCCCGATCGGCCAATGTCCAAGTCCTCAACTTTTACCGCCTCAACCCTTCCCCCGACTCTCCCCTCGCCGAGGAAACCCTCTTCCACAACCCCAACTCCCTCACCGACGCGGGGCAAACCGTCCTCGCCGATCGGCTCTACCAAGCCATGGTCAACGACCTAGCCCTCACCCCCCGCCCCTTTGGTAGCCGTTAAACAGTGGGATGCTCCCACCGTACCCAGTTAGGCTCAAGTTTGGATCTAATCAAAACGTTTTGATTAGCGCAAAAAAAATGCAGGTTAACCGCTTCGGTAGGGGTCAGGTTTCCTGACCCTCTTCTAAACCCTATAACCTTGGGCACAGAAACCACTCCCCTACAAAAATTCTGCCAAAGGGCACAGAAACCACTCCCCTACAAAAATTCTGCCAAAGGGCACAGAAACCACTC
>JBMTWK010000526.1:0-3066 GCA_049452395.1 Prochlorothrix sp.
ACCCCGCATCAATGTTTTGGAGCCGTTCCTCACTGGAGGTTTTGAACAGATCCCTGAGTTCATCGTCATCAATCCACATCACCATGGTTGGTCCTCCAGTAAGGGTGTCGTGCTGTTTGGGGGGCAGGGCGGTTGGGGGAGAGCGGGGGAGAGCGGGCTAGGATAATCAGCGCTAGAGTTGCATTAGATCCAGACTAAATCTGGACTAGATCCGCACCCAGTTTGCGCCAGACTCGTGCCAGACCCGCGCCAGTCGGGCTGCTAAACCACGGTTTGTAGGTTCACCGCCGCCTCATTCAACCGCTCAGTACCCAGGCGAACCTGGCTAATGCCCCCTGCGGTTTCCTGGGCCGCTGTATTGAGGTTATTCATGGCGGTAACCACCTGCTGAATTGCTGTGGCTTGCTGTTTCACGTTCAGAGAAATTTGCTGACTGTTGATCACCACATTGTTGACCGCATCGGTTACCCCTGCAAAGGCCGTGGCGGTTTCCTGGGCAATGCGCACCCCTTCTTCTACGGTTTTACTGCCCTCGTCCGTGGCCATGACCGTGGAATTGATGGCATTTTGGATATCCTGAACCAGGGCGTTGATTTTCTCGGCGGAATTCTTGCTTTGGTCCGCTAATTTGCGAATTTCCCCCGATACGACTGCAAAGCCCTTGCCATGCTCCCCAGCCCGCACGGCTTCCACCGCTGCATTGAGGGCGAGCATATTGGTTTGGTTGGCCAAGTCGCTGACTAGCCCGGAAATGCTCCCAATTTGGCTAGTTTGCTCACTCAGGCGCAGAATTTGATCAGAAATGGCCTGGACTTTAATCATCAAGGCATCCATGCCCTGGAGGGTGCGATCGACGGCCTGGGTTCCTGCTTCGGCCATTTGGAGGGCTTGGCGGGCACCGGCGGCGGCGGCTTCGGCCTGTTCTGCGGACTGTCGCGACGATGCACCCAATTCATCCATGGTTGCCGTGGTTTCGTTGACGGAAGCGGCCTGTTGCTGGGCGGTGCGCTCCTGCTGCTGAACGGTTGCGGCAATCTCCATGGTTGAGGCGGCAATGAGGGCGGAGGAGCCGGACATTTGCTGGGAGGCTTTATTGATAATCCAACTGCCCACTGCTAGGGAAAAGAGGATTGTCATAATGCAAGCAGCAAAAACAGTGCGCTGGAGGTTAGCCAGGGCAGTTTCTGAGAGTTGTTTGTTGGTATCGACAATTTCAACTTGAATATCCTCCATCTCGCTCAGCAGTGCGGTGATTTCTTCGGCTAACCCTCGTGCCGAATCCCGCTTCCACATCTCGATCGCCTCTGCAACACGCCCTTGACTGGCAACGGTGATTAATTCTTCGTTGATGTCTAGTAACTGCTGGGTTTGCTCTTCTAGTGCTACTAAGTTCTCTTGTTGTCTGGGGTCAACGATGAGGGAACGGATATCGGCCATTTCTTGCTCATAGGCTTTGCGGGCTGCCTGGAAGGACTGGAAGGAGATTGGGCTAGGATCGAGGAGGTAGCCCCTTGTGGTCCGGGAAGCAACTTGAATTTGAAAGCTAATTTTGCCAATATGCTGGTTTGCGTCCCCGGCCCGATCGCGCTCTGCGGTTACGGCTTTAACGCGACGAATATTGAGATCGGTCACCACCACTGCCACTAAAAAGGTCAGAATCGGGACAATGTAGCCCAGGGTAATCCAGTGCCGTAGCCGTAACTGTTTTGTATTGTTGGTCAACATAATTGAAAGGACTCCATCCTATACCACTTCATCTACCACTAGCTCGGAACTGGTGAGCAGTTTGGGTAAATCCAAAATACTCATCTGTTTGTTCTGATAAGGGGCAACACCCCGAATATATTCATCATTGAGGGCGTGAACTGCCGCAGGGATGGGAGAAATGTCAGCAGGGCGTAAATAAATCACGTCAAAGACATCATCAACGGTGATTCCAGCCACCAGTTGCTCAGACCGGGCGACGATCGCCTTGTGGCTTTGCTCCGATCGCTCCAAGGGCAGATTTAAGATGCCGCTGATGTCTACTAAGGTCAGAATTTCCCCCCGCAGGTTGAGATTGCCAACAATATGGGGCGGACAGCAGGGAATAGGCGTAACATTGTCCACATCGGTGAATTCATGGATAAATTCCAGTCCCAGGGCAAAAAACTCCCCTTGCAGCCCTACGACGGCATAGGGAAGCAGTCCGGAAAAGCTGACTTCTTCGGTGCGGTTGCGGAGATTGCGGGCGCGATTGAGGAGGACTTCGCGCTCGGCGGGGGTAGCGTGGGGGAAAAAGACCGTCAGCCGGTAGGGCTGAGATTTTTGCCAGAATTCGGCTTCTAGGGACCGATCGCGGGGGGATGGCTCAAGGGGCCGATCGCCAGTGGGGTCGGGGGAACTGGAGGCCGTGCTGTTGGGGGCGATCGGGGGATCGGCGGGCGATGATCGATCGCCGTTGTGTCCTAGCCCGTTGTGCCCGTGGCTTTCCGCCGAGGGATCGGCCCAGGGGCTACCCTGGCTCTGAGGGGCTGAACTGCTGCCTGTGCTGCTGTCTCCACTGCTTTCCGTCGCAACCCGTAGGGTCAGCGGATCGGTAAAATCCGTGAGGAGCGTGCCGTAGCGCACAATCAGTTCGGCCTGGAGCAGGGTAATGAGTTCCGACTCCAGTTTGGCGATACCGGCCACAAAGCGATGGAGATCGGTACTGTGGTGACCGGGAGCCTGGGTAATATTGGCGGTGTCAATGCTTTGGACTTCGTAGGTGCGATTGACGATCAGACCGACCCGATCGCCCGTCTCATTGGCCACCACCACGACGCTATCGCTGAGTTTGTAGGGCTGGGTGGGAAAGCCAAAGCGGCGATGGAGATCCACAATCGGGAGCACATCGCCCCGCAGGTTAATGACCCCCACAACATCGAGGGGGGCTTCGGGAATTAACGTAATTTCCGGCAAAAAGAAGATTTCTTGCACAGCATAGGCATTAATGCCATAGCGAGTCTCGTGCAGTTCGATAATCAAATAGGGTTGGTATTCCATGGCTAACCAACTCCTGGGGGAAGGTAAAGGTCAACAAGAGGC
>JBMTWK010000527.1:0-3066 GCA_049452395.1 Prochlorothrix sp.
TGAGGGCAGTGGTGACGGCCTGGATGACAGACTGCAATACCTTAACACGGGCATAGTATTTATCATCCGCTGGCACCAAAGTCCAGGGGGCAAGGGGGGTATGGGTGCGCTGAAGCATTTGGTTTACCGCGACTTCATAGGCGGGCCACTGCTCCCGGTTGCGCCAGTCTTCTTCAGTGAGCTTGTGCTGCTTAAAGGAGTCCTGTCGCCGCTCTTCAAACCGCCGCAGTTGTTCCTCTGGGCTAATGTGCAACCAGAATTTAACCAAAACATAGCCCGCTGTCACCAGTTGGGCCTCAAATTCATTAATTTCTCGATAGGCCCGTCGCCACTCTGTTTCCGTGGCAAAGCCTTCAATGCGCTCCACCATGACGCGACCGTACCAACTGCGATCGAAAATCCCAATATTGCCCGCTGTGGGGAGTCGTCGCCAAAAGCGCCAGAGGTAATGCTGGGCCTTCTCTTCGTCGCTGGGGGCGGCAAAGGCATGGACGCGGTAGCTGCGGGGGTCGAGGACATCGGTGAGCCGTTTGATGGCCCCCCCTTTGCCTGCGGCATCCCAGCCTTCAAAAAGAATCACCACCGGGAGTTCTTGTTTGTGGACCTGCTGCTGCACTTGGCGCAGTTCGGTTTGGGCCATTTTGAGCTGGGCTTTGTAGTCCTCCCGCGAGAGGAGGGGGCTGAGATCCACCTGGGCGAGCCAGTTGGGTTCCATGGGTTCGAGGTGGTGCTGGGAGGGGCTGGGGGGGGGTGAGGGCAGAAGGGGGGCAGATTGGAGGGAGGGGCGACGATCGAGGGCTTCCCGCAGGCTGGCTACCACGGTGGAGAGGACTTTGACCCTGGCCCAGCGTTTGCAGTCAGCTTCCACTAGGGTCCAGGGGGCGGTGCCGGTGCTGGTGTGGAGGATCATTTCTTCGGCGAGGTCGAGATATTGGGTGTAGCGTTTGGCCTGTTGCCAGTCTTCGGGCCGGACCCGCCATGCCATGAGATCGTCTTTGCTGTAGCGTTTGAGGCGCTTTTTGAGTTCTTTGCGGCTGAGGTGGAGCCAAAATTTGGAGATTGCGACCCCATCGTCGGTGAGTTGCCGTTCTAGGGCGTTGATATCCCGCAGGGCGGTGGGGACTTCGGCGGCGGGGATGCGCTTAAAGAGGCGATCTTCCAAAACGCGGGTGTACCAACTGTGGTAGAAGATGGCGATCGTGCCCTTGGGGGGGAGTTTTTGCCAAAAGCGCCAGAGGAAGGGGTAGGCGCGTTCTTCGGCGGTGGCGGGCCAGATGGGATGGACCCGAAAGCCACGGGGATCCATATATTGCACGACTTTTTTGACTAAGGCTCCTTTCCCCGATGCGGCCCACCCTTCTAAGACGACGATGCAGGGGAGTTGGGCCTTCCAGCATTGGTGCTGCAACTGGCGCAGTTGCTGCATGAGGTCTTCCATTTGGTGCTGGTAGAGTGCTTTGTCTAGGGTGAGGGTGCGATCGAGGGTGCTAAGCATGGGAACCGGGGGAGTTTATGAATGGGGAAAGGGTACAACAAACTGGTGGTTTTCTCCCGATCGCACAGAATCATTCCCGGTTTTGGGTTGGGGATCGAATAAAAGAGGGCGGGTTTTTGTGATTTTTGGGTGGGTGGCGTGGTTTTGTGGGGTAAAATCGCCCCTACGAGGGTTATTCTGGTGTAGGGGCGGGTTTTCGAGGCAATTTAGGATACCCAACGGTAATTTAACCAAACCCGCCCTGGTTGTGGGTTGGGGATTGAATAAAAGAGGGCGGGTTTTTGTGGTTTTTGGGTGAGTGGCGTGGTTTTGTGGGGTAAACCCGCCCCTACGAGGGTTATTCTGGTGTAGGGACGGGTTTCTGAGACGATTTGGGATTCTAGACGGTGATTTAACCAAACCCGCCCTGGTTGTGGGTTGGGGACGAATAAAAGAGGGCGGGTTTTTGTGATTTTGGGGTGGGTGGCGTGGTTTTGTGGGGTAAACCTGCCCCTACGAGGGTTATGGTGGTGTAGGGGCGGGTTTTCGAGGTAATTTAGGATACCAGGCGGTGATTTAACCAAACCCGCCCAAGGGTTAGGAAGTCCTGGAGGAGAGAAGGACACGAAAAACCCCGTTGTAGGTGGGATAGCCGCGAAGCCACCCGGCGCGAGACGCAGACCGACAGAGCCTGGCGTCGCTGACCCAAGAACCACCGCGCAGCACACGGCCTTCATTATTACTATATGGCAATATATTCAAGGCATTATCTTTTGCAGGGTGATCCCGTTTCCAGCCATAATCGCTCGTACTGGGATCCTCGCACCATTCCAAGACATTGCCATGCATCTCATGGAGTCCCCAGAGGTTGGGCGGCAAACTGCCTACTGGTACTGTTTTCTGCCGATATTCACCCTTTGAGGCGTTGCCATAGGGATAGTTACCGTCGTAGTTCACTAAGTCCGGTCGGATTGTTTCGCCGAAGTGGAACGGTGTAGTGCTACAGGCACGGCAAGCATACTCCCAAATCGCCTCCGGCACTAAATGGTAGTTTCGGCCTGTGCGTTGGGATAGGGTCTCACAAAAGGTTCGAGCCTGATCCCAGTCCACCCGTTCCACTGGGTTCTGGTCTCCCCCAAAAGAGGATGGGTTCTGGCCGGTAATGGCCCGATATTGGGCCTGGGTTACCGCAAACTGACCCATCCAACACTCTGGCACATAAACCTGATGCTGTGGCCCTTCGTCACTGTCTCGGCCCACTTCACTATCAGGCGACCCCATCGTAAAGCTACCCGCCGGAATCCGCACCAGGTGCAGCAAGACCCCATTACCCAAGTCCTCCACCCACCGGGTCACCTCCCGGCTCACCTCCTGCCCTCCATTCCCCGCCGCATCCAAATTAATCACTGTCGTGAAGCCATAGCTCTCTGACGGCAACCCCGCCACCAAGTCCCCATACACCAGCGGACTCTCCACCTCTCCACAGGCTCCTAAATTGGGACGCTCTGTGAGAATCATGGGCTTGGGTCTTCTGAAAATAGACCGTGCTACCACCTCTCCAAACGCCACAACCCCTAAGCCCAAAAACAGAC
>JBMTWK010000528.1:0-3056 GCA_049452395.1 Prochlorothrix sp.
GCAGCGGGTTTGCCCTTGCCTAACCTGCTTCTCATTGATGTTCGCATCAAGAACTTTAATCCCTATGCATTCTGCCGTCACTGCCGCGATCGCTATCCTGATGTCAAAATTGTTCTAACCCACTCTGGCCAGCGAGAGATTGAGGGAGCAGAGCGGCAGTGGGCCATGAATCAAGGCGCAGCGGACTTTATGGCGGGGTTTCAACGCCACAACTTGGTGACGACGGTGACCGATCGGCTCCAGCGGGTGTTGCAAATCTTGGACGACCACCCCTTTAAGCATCGGGCTTTGATTGCGGTGCTGTTTTCCATGAAGCGGGAGTTGGAGGCCATGGATGGTCAGCCCGTGGCTTTGACAATGCCAAACGCCGCTGATCCCAGTTCGGCGGCACTCCCGGACCCAGGGCAACCTGCCCCCGCTGCCCCTGCTGCTGCCCCTGACCTTACAGACCCGCCCACCAATGCCGCTGTAGAGGCTACACCAGACCAGGCTGACCCGACCCTCGACCCCGACGCTTCAAACCCCAAGGCAAAACGACGCTACCGAGGCCGCAAGTATTAGGACCAGTCTTGAGCTAAACCGGCGATGAGCGTTGTATGACAGCTTGGGTGGGGAAGAATGGGTCGGCAATCTAGCTCTCGTGAGGCTTGGGTTAGATGCTCCTAGTGTTAGATAAACCCTTTTAAGGGGACAATTTCAGTCGAATCAGGCTAAAAAACGCCTTAAACAGATTTTATTCGTCACTTTCTGCTGTTTGTCTCAGTGCGAGAAACGCTTCCTTGAGCGTCTGACTCACGGCGGAGTCGGGTTCTTGGAGAACGAGGGCTTGATAAGCGTTGAGGTAGTGGGTGCGTTGGCGATGAAATAAATGGAGAAAATGTCTTAAAAAGCTAATACAGTCTAGTATGGCGATTTCTATGCCTTGGCTCCTCTGGTAGAAGCTGTTCGCATAGGCAGTCACCGCAGGATCGATCGCCTCTGTGGTCACAAATAAGTAGTTCTGAATGGGTGCCTTGGCCCGTGCAATTTTTGCGATCGCGCCCTCAATGTCATCCTGTGTGACCCGCTTGAGTTTCATCTCGTAAACTGTGACGATCTCAGCACGATCGGCTTCCGTAATAGCACTTTCAAGGGAATCTGACTCTATGCCTTCGATATCTGAAGGTTGGCGTGTCGTAATCTCTAGGTCTCCTAGGGAGCCGGTCTGTAAATCGGCGGCGTTGTGGGCTTGTAGGGCAAGGCGTTGCTCCTTGAGGGCTGGACCAGCAATGTCGTAGGCTGCTGCCACGACCAAAACGGGGAGACGACTGGCGTTTTTGCACGCCAGATGTTGGCTGATGAGGGTGATGATGGCTTCGGATGAGAGCGGTGGTGCGTCCTGGGAGAGATCGAGGGATTGGAGTAAAGCAGAAATTCGGGCTAGCTTTTCGTCACGCAGCAGCATCAAAATGCGGAGAATCTCCGTGAGTAAGTCCTGAGCGGTCACCCGTTCGGCTGCAACATCGTCCAGCAGTTCCAAGGTTGTTTGATAGAGGGCACGGGGTCTGCCGACTAAGGTTTGATCGCGCGTTAAGGCTTGATTGCGATTGCGTAAAGTTGGTGTAAGGAAAGCCGTTGTTGGATTGACTGGAAGACGATAGTGGTTGATAAAAGGTGTAATATAGCGTTCATCGTAGGTTCGGCCTGAGAAACTGTCTGAATCACCAATTTCTGTGTAGGGTTTGCGTGGATCAATGTGAGGCTCGGCTAATTTGGCTAGCAGACAGGCCATTAACAAACGGACCCCAGCCCGATTACTTAAACACCGACAGACATAATCGACCTGCTCTTGCAGGGTGACATCGGCGATCGCAGGCGTAAACAAATTGGCGGCTGCTCGTTGCTGAAGCTGCTCTAGGATGTCTTGGGGTGGGGGGGAGTTTTGAGTTTCTAACATAGAGCAGCTTGGGATTAAGCTTTAAACTGAGTCTGGTAGAGATAGAGGATTATAGTTCGTCCAGAGTACCTCCTGGCGCACTCCCTTGGTTGAATGGGCTGTTTTTCGGCTGCCTAGGGTCTTATACCAACGATCGGGGGCGTAAAATTGATCCATGAGGGGATGATCATACCCCGATAGGGCGACGTGGCCTTGGCATTGGTTTAAGACCTGTGCTAACTCTCGGTGCTGATCTTGATCCATCTCAAAGCCGTAAGCTTTAGCATCGCCACGGGTTGCATGGAGATAGGGCGGATCACAGTAAAATAGGGTATTAGAACTGTCATAGAGGCGAATACAGTCCAAGGCGGGGCGATTTTCAATTTGCACTCGTAGTAAACGCTGGGCGATCTCATCCAGTGCCTCTACTCCGCCTAGCCAGCGGGAGACCACCCCCGACATGCCCGATCGACTGGTGTTTTTACAATTGGCCCAGCGCCCTAGGGAGGCAGTTTGAGCTAATCCTGTGCGGGTTTGGCGTGCTTTAACGTAGAATCGTCGCGCTCGCTCTAGCTCACTAATGGTGTCGGTCTCTCCATAGATCGCAAGGTGATATTCTTCCCGTGAGAAGGGGGTGAGGGCGATCGCCTTGACTAGCTCCTCTTGGCGATCGCGTAAAACCCGAAAGAAATTCACCACGTCCCCATCAATATCGTTATAGGTTTCGATCGCAGCGGGAGAACGGTTGAGTAAAACAGCCCCCGATCCGGCAAAAGGTTCACAATAATGGTGGCAGTCAGGCAGTAATGGCAATAGCCAACTTAAGTGGGAAAATTTGCCGCCATACCAGCCAAAAACAAGTTGATGGCGGCGACGACGTTTTCGAGTTGGAATCTGGGTTACAGTTTCTGGGATCTGGCGATCGGCAGGAACCTCACTATCCATGAAAATTGGGGATATGGATCTTTTTCTAGGGGTCAATGGCTCCTCACTCCTTTAGGGCGATTGAATCAGTCAATTAGGTTGGGAAATCGCACCGAGGGACCAAGCTTGCACGATCGCACGGGATCGATCGTTACATGTCCAATAATCCGGGTGGGGGTGTGATTTCTAGGCGTTGGTTTGGGAGATCGACGACGGG
>JBMTWK010000529.1:0-3046 GCA_049452395.1 Prochlorothrix sp.
AAATGGGGGATGCAATGATTCCGGGGTGCCACAACAGGGCGGGCACGGGGGCACCGCCCCTACCGGGGGAATAGGGATGAAAGACTGCCGTTTAGATTAGCTATTGGCCGTTTCTAGGGATTTGGTAATCACCTGGATCGGGGCCGAGCAATAGATACAGAGTTCATTGGCGATCGCCACGGCCTCCTCTGGCCCCTTATCCAAATAGAGCGCCGTCAGGGCAAAGTCCTCCCCAGCCCCGATCGCGCTAAATTCGTTAATTCTCTCCACCAAATACGTATCCAGCACCCGAAAGATACTGTCCTCAATGCCGATTAAATATTCATTGCGCTTGCCAAAACTATCATCCTTGGTTCTGGCCCAGCTATAAAACTCCACCATAAAGTCCAGCACCGCCTCAACCGTCGCAGCGGCAGGCTTGTGGTTGCGGGCAAACATCTGCATAAAGCTTAGCTCCATGATGTAGCCCACACTGCCAATGATTAGCCCATTGGTCTCAAAAAGTTTTCCCTGCTCATTGCCCAAGACCCGCTGGTGGGTTTCTTTGACGTAACCAGCCACCCGAATGCTATCGGAGGCAAAAACGAGGCGATCGGGATACCGCCGTGCTGCAACAACACTCATTGTGAGTCTCCTTGTGTGACTTGCTGCCTTTTTTGACTTGCTGCCTTGACTGCAACCAGAGCAGCAATGGCTTGGTTAAAATTCAGGGATGCCATGATCCCGACCTAGACATCGAGGGGGATCCATCTCGCGTTGGCAGGTTAACCGATCGGGTCAGGGCAATTCCCCCGTGGCTGCCCCGGTTTAGCGCCCCGGTTTAACCCAGAGTTGCCCCGGTTTAACCCCACCGATTGGGTAGGGGCAATCCCCCCGTGGTTGCCCCGGTTTAACGCCCCGGTTTAACCCCGTGGTTGCCCCGGTTTAACCCCACAGATCGGGTCGGGGCAATCCCCCCGTGGTTGCCCCGGTTTAGCGCCTCGGTTTAACCCAGAGTTGCCCCAGTTTAGCGGTCAGCGGGGAGCCACGGGGGCACGACCCCTGTTATGACCTGTTGTCAGGATCTGGGCCGGTGCGCACCCGTTATTTACCGCTATTTACCGCCGTAATAAAAGGCGATTTCCTTATCCTTTAAGGGGGGAAACTCCGCATCCTTGAGCATTGCGTCTAGCTCAGCCTGGGGCAGATGTTTCGCACCAATGCGGACAATGCGCGATCGCATAGTGTTGACCACGCCGCTCCGCTGCCGCTGCCCTTCCAGGGCCATGACGCGGTTATAGAGGTCGAGCTTAGCCGGGGGGATGGGGCTACCGTCCAGATCTAAGCCTTGGGCGATCGCAACATCCACTGCATCTGCGCCAAGGCTAGGAGTGACTTCAGAGCTTGTCATAGGTTTAGTTCCGGGGTTTGAGTCCGGGGTTTATTGTATAGCGAATGGGTGGCTCAGAACCGAGCTTTACAGCCCTTTCAGTTCCTCTAGCCAGTCCCACCAACGATTAAGGGGATAGTAGGCGATCGGTGCCCACAAACTGCTCACAATGGCAGAACTGAGGGCGATACGCTGGTGATGTTGCCAAATTTCCCCCAGGGTGAGGCCGGTACGATCGACGGCGCTGGAGTCGATCCCCTCCACCTTGAGCAAGCTGCTATTAAAGCCAGGATCCTGGCTGGGGGTGTTGTTCAGCCAGTCCGGCAGCCAATCCTGGGCTTGGACTTGGAGGGTAATTTCGATCGCCATCGTCGTTTCCACCAGCACCGCCATGCCAAAGACAATTAACGCAACCGAAATGAAATCTTCCTGTAAATAGCGGTGTTTTTGCAGCAAAGCCGTCAGAATACCCGCCAAGGCAAGGCCCAAAGCATGGGTCGGGTAGGGCGCAGTCAGGCCATCTTGGATCCAGCCCAAACAGCACCCCGCTAAGGCTCCTTCCAGGGGCGATCGCTTAATGCTCCAGCTCACCACCCAAATCAGGAGCCAATTGGCACTAACCCCAGCAACCTCTGTACCGGGCAGTTGGGAGAGCAGCAACAAAACACACATTAAAACCGAGAGCGCGATCGCCCCCCCATCTAAAGCAATGGGCGGCAGTTGTTGCCAATTAAACTTTCCTTGGACAAAGGCTTTCATGGGGCGCAGGATGAGGGCACTGAGAAGAGCAGGGGGATCCCCAGGGGACTACAACCGAGAGTTCAACCGATATTTCAACCGAGAGTTCAGGAAACCCCGCCTAGGGGGCCGCTACCGCTTGCGAGGCGGCGGGAGCCGGGGGTTGCGAGGCCGCTGGCGTAGCTGGCGGGGTGGGTTGAATGACAGAGGGCGTAAAGGGTCTGACCTGGACCCACTCCAGACGACCGATCGGGGCCGTCAGCCGAACCACCGCTTCAGGGGTTGGACTGGCCTTAAAACTAATCTCTTCCACAACTCCCACCGGAACCCCCGCCGGAAACAGCGTACTCATTGCGGAGGTAGTCACCACATCACCGGGCCGGACATCGGGATCCTTATCAAAAAAGCGCATCACCATCGAATCCGTCCCCTGGCCTCGCGCATAGGCTTGGGCACGGCTGCGGCTCACCATCACCCCCACACTGCTGGTGGCATCGGTAATCAGCAGAACACGGCTCGTATTAGCAGTCACCTGGGTGACTCGCCCCACCAGGCCACCCGGAGCCGTAACCGTCGCTCCCACCATGACCCCATCGTTACTGCCCCGCCCCAACACAGACTGCTGCCACCACTGGTCAGCACTGCGCCCAACAACGGGACTAAAAATTAAATCACCGGGACCCGAAGCGGGTTGGCCGAGGAGCTGCTTTAATTGCAAATTTTGGTGCTCTAGCTCAATGAGGCGCTCGTAGTCCTCCATGAGCTGGGCTTGTTGGAGGATTTCCATCTGGGTCTCAGAAACCTGGAAGGGGCGGCTAATCTGGTAGTAGACTTCCAGCAGCCAATTGCCTTGGGTTTGGCGTAAAATCCAGGCGGAACCCAGGGCAGTCCCTGCCAGCAGCAGACTGGTACCGTATAAACTCCACCAACGACGCAGTG
>JBMTWK010000530.1:0-3039 GCA_049452395.1 Prochlorothrix sp.
AGGATGGGGTTGCAGGCGCTGGCAAGGCGCTTGGGGCGCAGGGTTGAGGCGCTGGCGATGGGGAAGTCTAGGAAGCGATCTAGTAGACCAAGGCATCAGTTTTACACCCATCTGTGTGAGCGTCTCGCTCACGACGCGGGCAAGATGCCCGCCCTGGAAAGGGGATGGGAACTTCCGCCCTGCCGTACTAGTGCGAGGGTGTCGGTCGAGGGGGTGTGATTGGGGAGCATCCCACTTTAGCGATTTAACCGACCTGGTAGGGGCAAACCCCCCGTGGTTGCCCTGGTTTTGGGCCGAAGAGGGTCGGCACGGGGGCACGACCCCTACCAAAGATTGTCTAAAGTGGGATGCACCCGTGTGATTGGGGGGTTAGCGGCGTTGCCACCAAAGGAAGCCACAGAGGCTAAAGCCAACCAAGGGCATGATCAGAATGGCGAGCCAGCCCACAACGTTGGTTTGGACGGCTGTCATTTCAATGCGGCGGTTGGTGGGGTCTTTGGGGGCGATCGAAAGCACTTCGTTTTCCCGCTGGCTGAGCCAAACCACGGCATTGGTGAAGACATCCCCGTTGAGCTGCTGGCTAAAAATGCCGTTGGCGATAAAGTTGACGTTGCCGATGACCACGAGACGCGGTTCGGTCGCAGCTTCTTCGGGAGCAGCTTCGGGTGTTGTTGCTTCGGCTGGCGGTTCGTCCGTCGCCGGTTCCTCGGTTCCAGCTTCTGGGGCTGGGGTTGGGCTAGGGCTAGGGCTAGGGCTGGAGGTTGGGCTAGGGCTAGGGCTAGGGGTTGCTTGGGGTGTGGCTTCGGCTGCGGGGCTGGGGGCTGGGGCATCGCGACGGAGTGCAACTCCCAGGGTTAGCGGTCCTTGGAGATCGCTCCCTTCGTTGTAGCCGAGGTTGTTTTCCAGATCGCTCTCGGCCCAGCTTTGGGCATTGGTTAAGAGCAGCGCGGTACCTTCTACACCTTCGGGGGCATTGAAGACGATGGCCCTGGATTCGGGATAGAAAGAGTTGCCGCTGCCAAAGTCTGCCGTGATTGGATGGGGGCCGTATTGGGTGACGAGGGGGGCCGTTGGTCCAAAACCGACTACGCCGCCGGTATTGCGATCGACCCCCATAACTCCGCCGCCCCCTGCACCATCGACCACAAGGCCGTCATCAAGGCTTACGCCCCAGGAGGTCAGGAGGGGAGCTAGGCTCTGATCGGTTTCGGGGGTGTCGTAGCTGGCCAGGAGCATGACGCTGCCGCCCTGCTGGAGGTAGGTTTCGATCGCGGCAACTTCCGGCGGAAACAGTCCCTGGCGCGGCCCCGGAATGATCAAGACGTTGGCATCGTCGGGGATGGCGGGTTGGCCTTGGGCGATGCGCTCGGCGAGGTTGAGGGGTTGGGTGGTGTAGTTGCGTTCCTGGAGGCGATCGACGGCCTGGGACAGATCCTGCAAGCTATATTCACCGTGACCTTGGACGATGTAGATCACCTCTTCCTGGGTCTGACCAACGCGGGCGAGGGCATTGGTGAGGCGGGACTCGGAGAGGCTGCTTTGTTGGTCGGTGGCGTTGCGTTGGAGGGTCTGGAGGGATTGGGTGGTGCCGTCATATTCCAGGATGACATCGCCGATGGCCTGGGCACCGAGGCGCTGGGCGACATCGGGCTGTTCCCTGGGATCGACAAATTCATAGGTAATTTTGTCTCCGCTGAGGCGTTTGTAATTGCGGAGGGTGACGAGGTTGGTTTCCGACTGGAGGTCGTCAAAAATCCAAATTTTGACGGGCCGATCGAGGTTCTGGGCCACCTGGACGGACTGGGGGGCCAAGCTAAAGGTTTGGGTTTCGCTTAGATCCAGGCGAATGGGGTTGAGTACGGCGACTCGGTTGATAACCGCAAGGAGCACTAGGACGGCGATCGTGGCGATGAGGGCATTGGTCCCGGACAGGGTCGATCGGCGCTGCCAAAAGTTGCCTTGGGCGGTGGCGGCTAAGAGGGATCCCCCTAGGATCACCAGGCCAACCCCCAACAAACTGAGGGGGACAATGCCCCACTGCCCTGAAACCACTCCGGCAGAGAGACCCATAAGGGTTAGAAATGGCCCCAGCCAACCGATATAACGCCAGGGATTGGCTTTTGTCGAAGATTTCATAGGTTTTGGGTATTTGAGCGTTGGAGGTTAGGAGCGCTGGAAGCGGAGGGCTTCGATCGTCTGGGCCGTTAGGAACACCCCCAGAAAAATATAGCTGGCAAACAGAACCAGGGAACTGCTGTCAAAGTTGCCTTGAACCCAGTCCCCGTAGTGTTTAAGCAAAGACAGGTGGGTGATGGCTTCCCCCGTGGCCCCGCCCATCAAGCTGCCAATGCCTTCTAGCAAAATGAGGAGCAAGACCAAGACAAAGGTAAACACAGCGGAGAGGAGGGTGCTGGAGGTGAGGGAGGAGACAAACATGCCCAAGGAGAGGACGCTGGTCGCCATGAGCACCAATCCCCCATGGCTCAACAGGAAGAGGGTCGGGGGCAGGGGCGGGTTGGCGGCGCTGAAGGTGATGGCTTCGTAGACCATGAGGGGCAGAATCATGCCCACAAAAAAGGTGACGACCCCCAACAGTTTGGCGGTGGCAACGGCCCAGTTGGTAATGGGTGAAGTGGCGATGAGTTCTAAGGTGCCCTGTTTGCGTTCTTCGGCATAGAGACCCATGGAGAGCATGGGCAGAATCACCAGGGAGATGATCCCCAGGACACCGAGGAAGTTTTGCAGGATTAAGGCGGGCACGTCGATCGGCATGGGGGGAGTGCCCTGGAGGACTTGTTGCTGGTCAAATTGGGCCACTTGGTCCAGCAAACCAAAGAGGGTGATGCTATACCAAATGCCGTTGACGAGCCAGAACAGCCCCGCAATGCCATAGGCCAAGGGCGAGGCAAAGTAGGTTTGGAGTTCCTTTTTATAGATGGCGAAAAAGTTGCCAACCAGGATTTTCATAGGGCTTGTGTATAGCGGTTGATGTTGGGTTGAGTTTGGGGAGCGGGAAGGATCCTTACTGGGATCGCCGAT
>JBMTWK010000531.1:0-3033 GCA_049452395.1 Prochlorothrix sp.
GGATTAGCGCTATTGAACATTTGCCAAAACGTCGATAACTTGCCTAGTTGTGACACGCCTCCCAACTGGCCAAGGTCGGGGGCATCACCTCTCCCTGGGCCACCGCCGCCATGGCCGCAACCCGTGCCTGATTCCAAGTTTGGTGGGCAATCATCTCCTGCTGAAGCCGCAGTTCCACCTCAGCCAAAGCTTTTAAATACCGAGTTGCCTCGGAGTTGGCCAGATCATTGGCAGAATCACTGGCCGGATCACGGGCCGGATCACTGGCAGAACTAGCGGCAGAATTACTCGCAGCGGACCCAGAGGCAGTGGAATCGGTAGTTTGAGCGAGATCTGGGGCCGATCGGGCCGAGGGCGCAGAATCAGAAGACTCCGCAGCAACGCCCGCAACCGAATCGCTAGCAGCAGTCAGGGTCACACTCACCTGGGTCTGAGGGAAGCCAAGGGCGCGAGTGAGGCCAGCCCAGCGCCGACGCGGTTGGACTGAAGCAGGGGCAGGCAGGACTTGCTGACTGAGGCGATCGCGCGCCTTATACCAGTTGGCTAATGCAAGCAATTGCGGCTCTTTTTGCCCCCGATCGAGGATTTCCCGTTGCAGTTCCAGCGGCACCCCCGCCAAATTCCACGGCTCTGCGGCCACGGCATCATAGGTTTGCCGGACGATCGCCGCCGTCTCGGTTTCCGTTTTAGGTTGCAGCCACTGCATCACGGGCGCGAGGGAGTCGGGCAAATTGGGCAGATTGGGCAGGGTAGAACTCACCAGGACACTGAAGGGCTGGTTGCCGGGAGACTGACTGCGGCGACGATCGGGGGAGGCGGGCTGGAACAGCCAACTGGCCAGCAGGAGCAAACTGCCGCAAAGGCAACCCATGGACAGCAAAGAGGGCCAAACCGGCGCTAGGGCCGTAGACTGGGGCGATCGTCGGGAAGAAGTTGTGGACAAACGGCGATCGCGCCGATCCGCAGCTTGGCTCACAGAACGGGAACGATCGGAACGAGGGAGATCGGAACGGGAACGACCGGCAGAAGTTGGACGCATAGGTGCAGCCAAGGCAGGATAGGGGAAGTCTGGCCCCAGCAGAGCAAGCTCAGGGGCAAGCCAAGGCTATTGTGGCATTAGTGTCCCAATTTGGGGAGTTCATGCTGAACGCCAGCGGCTACGGGCTAGGGGATAAGCCACAGGTTACGGACTCTGGGGTGTAGCAGTGGTTGATCGCTCCCCGGACAAAGCCGGAGTTGCAAAAACCGTCGGGCCAGCGATCGGCTCCAGCACCTCAGCCGCAGTATTCTCAGCCGCCGCTTGCAACGCTGCCGCCAAAGCCTCCGCTTCCGCCTGTTCTTGGGCCTTTAACTCATCCAACTGCTGCCAAACTCGGCGCAACAACGCCTCTAAGCCCTGCTTCGCCACCGCTGAAATCGTAAAAATGGGGTCAGCCGTCAGGGTTTGGAACTCCTCCAGCCAAAACTCACGATCGCCCGGTTCCAGGGCATCAGTTTTATTTAAGACCAAAATCTGGGGCCGATCGGCCAATTCCTGGCGATAGGCTTCCAATTCAGCCTGAATCGTCTTGTAATCCGCCAGGGGATCCGGTGCAGTTAAGTCCACCACATGGAGCAGAATCCGAGTCCGTTCCACATGGCGCAGAAAATCATGGCCCAAGCCCGCCCCTTCACTCGCCCCTTCAATTAAACCGGGAATATCCGCAAATACAGTCCCATCCCCCGTTTCTCGCCGCACAACTCCCAAATTTGGGATCAGGGTCGTAAAGGGGTAGTCTGCAATTTTTGGCTTAGCCGCAGACAGAACCGAGATTAAGGTCGATTTTCCCGCATTGGGCAGGCCAATAATTCCCACTTCGGCCAAAAGCTTCAACTCAAGGCGCAACGTGCGCTCTTCCCCCGGCATTCCCGGCAAGGCTTTTTCCGGTGCCCGGTTACTATTGGTCAAAAAACACTGGTTCCCCAGTCCCCCTTTCCCCCCCTGGGCCACACAGAGCACCTGCCCCCGTTCCGTCAAATCCCCCAACAATTCCCCCGTCACGGCATCGTAAACCAAGGTGCCACAGGGAACGAGAACCTCTAAATCGTCGCCAGAGGCTCCAGTCATATTTTTAATGCCGCCTTTTTGGCCATCATCGGCCTTAAACTGGTGCCGATAGCGGAAATCCAACAGCGTTTGCAGTTGTTCCGTCGCCACAAACAGCACAGAGCCGCCTCGTCCCCCGTTGCCCCCCGATGGTCCCCCTGCCGGGACGTACTTCTCTCGCCGGAAGGCAACGATGCCATCGCCCCCATCTCCGGCTTTGACTAAAACTTCGGCGTGGTCAATGAATTGCATGGCGAGGGGGAGGGGCTAGAGGTCAGAGGATTTGTCAGCCCTTTAGTATAGCAGAGTTTGTCCCTAAGGTAGCAAGACAAACGACCACAATCCCTATTAACAGTTGGGCATCATCTCCACAACAACGCGATTTTTCCCAGTTCTTTTGACGCTGTACATTAATTGGTCGGCAGCACCCAAAATTTGCTCAATCTCCGTGGGCGCAACCCCACAGGATACCGCACCAATACTTGCCGTGACGGCGCAGGCTTGAAATTGAGGCAAGGCCACAATGCAATCCAGAAAGTATTTTAAGAGCACTTCAGCATCCGTTGCAGCAGTCTCTGGCAGAAGAATAATAAACTCATCTCCGCCCATACGGGCTATCAGATCACTGGCACGAAAATTATTTCTAAAAGCATCAGCAACCTGTCGCAATAGATCATCCCCTTGAAGATGGCCCAAGGTGTCATTAACCGCCTTGAAGTTATCAAGATCAACATAGGCCAAAGTAACGGACCTACCATTGCGATGACAAAGATTCAGCAGCAGCAAGGCTTCTTCGTAGAAAAGACGACTATTGGGCAAATTGGTGAGGGGATCTATACGACCCAGACGATATTCTCGCTCTAGACTTTCCTTAAGGTGGGCCACCAACAAGGGTAACTATTCAGGGGTCTACGAAGTTAGTAGGGTTTCAGCCCTCAGATCGGAGT
>JBMTWK010000532.1:0-3030 GCA_049452395.1 Prochlorothrix sp.
TGCTAGCATTTCACTCTACAGTATAGTCCTAATCAAATGGTCGATTGCTATACGCTGACGGGATAAAGCTGACGGGGTACGCTGACCCAGGAAGCCAACGCAGTGAGCCTATCCCGTCAACCCAGGCTTTTACGTCCACTCGTGGGCGTGTCTCCCACAACTCGCGGGCAAGATGCTCGGCAAGGCAGGCTCGGAAAGGAAGGGGGAGTTTCCGCCCTGTTAGATTTGTAAGCTTGGTCAGCACCCTGGCTGGGCGCTGGAAAACTTACCCAAAATATTCAGTCCTGGAATAGGGGGTCTGATATTGTAGAGCAGTGCCTTGCGGTCATTGGGGAACCGTACCCCACGACCCAGGTGCCTCCGTCTCTTTGCATTGCCCAAGGAAATCGCCCCATGTCCACCGTGACCCTGCCCGCAGATACCCCCTTTAGCGCCGCTGAAATCGCCAGTGAAGGCATTAAGCCCGATGAGTATTTAATGATTATGGAGCGGCTGGGGCGGCATCCCAACCGGGCTGAATTGGGGATGTTTGGGGTGATGTGGTCCGAGCATTGCTGTTACAAGAACTCGCGGCCTTTGCTGAAACAGTTCCCAACGGAGGGCGATCGCATCCTTGTGGGGCCAGGTGAAAACGCTGGAATTGTGGATTTAGGCGATGGTTTGCATCTAGCCTTCAAAATTGAGTCCCATAACCATCCTTCGGCGGTAGAACCCTTCCAGGGGGCCGCTACGGGGGTTGGCGGCATCCTCCGGGATATTTTCACCATGGGTGCCCGCCCGATCGCCATTCTCAACGCCCTCCGCTTTGGGGACATTACCCAACCCCGCACCCGCCGAATCTTTGAGGGAGTTGTCGCCGGAATTTCCCACTACGGTAACTGTATCGGGGTGCCCACCGTGGGTGGCGAGGTTTACTTTGATCCGGCCTATAGTGGCAATCCCCTGGTTAATGCCATGGCTCTGGGACTGATGGAAACGCCGGAAATCGTCAAATCTGGGGCTTCTGGGGTTGGAAACCCGGTTTTATATGTCGGTTCCACTACGGGACGGGATGGCATGGGGGGCGCAAGCTTTGCCAGTGCGGAACTGAGCGATGAGTCCATGGACGATCGGCCTGCGGTCCAGGTGGGGGATCCCTTTTTAGAAAAATCCCTGGTTGAAGCCTGCCTCGAAGCCTTCAAAACGGGGGCCGTCGTTGCTGCCCAGGACATGGGAGCCGCCGGTTTAACTTGCTCTACCTCGGAAATGGCCGCAAAGGGCGGGGTTGGGGTGGATTTAGACCTGGATTTAATCCCAGTGCGGGAAACGGGGATGGTGCCCTATGAATATCTGCTGTCGGAATCCCAAGAGCGGATGCTATTTGTGGCAGAAAAGGGGCGGGAGCAGGAGCTAATCGAAATTTTTGAGCGCTGGGGACTTCAGGCAGTGGTAGCGGGGGCAGTGATTGCGGAGCCGATCGTCCGGATTCGCTTCCAGGGCGAAATTGCAGCGGAAATCCCCGCCACAGCCCTAGCCGATAATACTCCCATTTATCACCGCGAATTACCCGCCGAACCGCCTACCTACGCCCAAACGGCATGGCAGTGGACCCCAGATCAGTTACCGCCCTGTGCTGTGACGGGCTTGGGCGATCGCCCGTGGGATCAGATCCTCCTCACCCTCCTTGATAGCCCCAGTATCGCCTCAAAGCGCTGGGTTTACCAGCAATATGACCATCAGGTCCAAAATAATACGGTGATCTTCCCCGGTGGTGCTGATGCGGCGATCGTGCGGCTGCGCTCCCAGGGGGCAGCGGATCGGTTGCCCCAGTGGAAGGGGGTAGCAGCGACGACGGATTGCAATGCCCGCTATGTCTATCTGCAACCCTACGAAGGGGCCAAAATGGCTGTTGCAGAAGCGGCCCGAAACCTCAGTTGTGTGGGGGCAGAACCCCTCGCCGTGACGGATAACCTCAACTTTGGCAGTCCGGAAAAACCAACGGGCTATTGGCAGTTGGCAGAAGCTTGTCGCGGGTTAGCCGAAGCGTGCCAGGAATTTGCCACGCCCGTGACGGGTGGCAATGTGTCCCTCTATAACGAAACCCTGGACAGTGAGGGCAAGCCTCAACCGATCTATCCCACGCCCGTGGTGGGGATGGTGGGCTTGGTGGAGGATATTCGCCACTGTTGCGGCCAAGGCTGGCAAGGATCGGGGGATTTCGTCTATTTGCTGGGTTTACCCCTGGGAGCAGTGTCCTCGGCGGTTTCCCTCGGTGGTAGTGAGTATTTAGCGGTGGTTCACCAAACTGTTGCCGGAATGCCGCCGATCGTGGACTTTAACCTAGAAAAACAGGTCCAGGGGGCTTGTCGCCATGGCATTCGCCAAGGTTGGGTCCGATCGGCCCATGATGCAGCGGAGGGCGGCGTTACCGTGGCCCTAGCGGAGTCCTGCATTGGCGGTAATTTGGGGGCAAGTGTGCAGTTGGATGCGGAACTGGGGTCTAGTGCCGATCGTTGGGATCTGCTGCTCTTTGGGGAAGGGGGTGCCCGGATCGTGGTCTCCGTAGCCCCAGAGCACGGGACAAGCTGGGAAGCTTATTTGGCGGAAAACTTGGCCGATCGCTGGCAAAAACTGGGTTGCGTAACCACTGCTGAGGCGGGACTCCAGATTACGGCAGGAGAAACGACGGTGTTGAGTGTGGATCTGGCGGCGATGGTGGAGCAGTGGTCGGGGGCGATCGATCGGCGGTTAGCCCAGTAGAGTTACAGCCTCTGTACTTAGGGAGGACGATCGCCTAGGCAACACCTTGCAGGGTAGGGGCGTGGTTTCCGCGCCCCATGCTGTATCTTGGCCCTAAACGGATTTAATCCGAAGAGGGTCAGAGAATTTGACCCCTACCGGTGATTTTAGGGGGTTTGTTGTCTGTAATCTGGTTTTGACTAATACAGCAGGGGGGAAATTTCCACCCCCTTTCTAGTGCGGGCATCTTGCCCGCATGGTGAGCGAGACGCTCACACTCATGGGTGTAAAACTTACGCCTGGGTCTACTAG
>JBMTWK010000533.1:0-3026 GCA_049452395.1 Prochlorothrix sp.
CGTTTTGCTGGCAAAGCGGGAGCATTAGAAAGCCGATTGCAAATCGGCGATCCCAGGGGAGGGGGTTGCTGCTTAAGTATGCCCAGGTTCAAGATGCCCGTTTTGCTGGCAAAGCGGGGGGAAGTCAGAAAGCCGATTGCAAATCGGCGATCCCAGGGGAGGGGGTTGCCGCGACTTTGTGCGAGGTTTTTTGTGCGAGGTTTTAAAGAGCTGCTTAGAGCAGGTAGGCGGCTTGGGTGAGGGGGATTTTGAGGACAAAGGTGGTTCCGGTGGCGGCAGACTGGCATTCTAGGCAACCGCCATGCTGATCGACAATGACCTTGTAGCTTTCGGCTAAACCCAGGCCCACGCCTTTGCCTACGGGCTTGGTGGTAAAAAAGGGATCGAAGAGCTTGTCTTGGATGTCGATCGGGATTTCAGGACCGTTGTTATAGATTTCGATCGCCGCTAGGTCGCCTTGATCCTGAAAGATGCAGATGTGAATCCGGGGGTGAAAGGCTTCATTGAGGGACTGGCAGGCGATCATCCGTTCATAGACCGCATCGATCGCATTGCTCAGAACATTCAAGCAAACCTGGTTTAGCTCCCGGGCATAGCACTCCACCATCGGGACGGGTTTGTAGTCTTTGGTGACCTCAATGCTGGGGAAACCGCCACTGCCGCGCAGCCGCCCCTGGAGCAGGAGCAGGGTGCTGTCCATGCTGCTGTGCAGATCCACCCGTTTGAGGCTGGCCTCATCCAGGCGGGAGAAAATGCGCAGGGATTGAACAATATCGCGAATGCGGGTTGCCCCTTCCTGGATGGACTGGAGAATTTTGGGCAGGTCATCTTGGATAAATTCCAGATCGATCGCCTCAATTTCCGCCGCGATCGCCGGTCCCGGTTCCGGATATTGGGCTTGGTAGGACTGGAGCAAGGACAGCAAGTCCTGGGCGTATTGCTGGAGGTGCACCAGGTTGCCAAAGATGTAGTTCACCGGGTTATTGAACTCATGGGCAATGCCCCCCACCATTTTCTCCAGGCTGGCCATCTTTTCCTGCTGAATCAGTTGGGCCTGGGTCCGCTTCAGGGTTTCCATGGCCGTTTCTAGGGCTGCATTTTTGTCCTGAAGTGCGGCGGAGGTGGCTTGGAGCTGGGCCATCAGGCTTTGCATTTGGCTTTCAGCCCGTTTGCGCTCGGAAATATCCCGGAAAATGCCCGTAATAAAGGACCGATCGCCCAAGGCGGCATGGGCCAGACTGCCTTCCAGGGAAATGATCTGGCCATTGTGCTGGCGACCTTGGAACTCATGGCAAGGAGCAAGGGGTTCAACGAGGGCGATCGACGAATCCGTAGTCGAGTCGGCTTTGGTTGGGGGGCAATGGCGAGGGCTGTGGCTCCCAACTTTTTGACGGTTTCCCCCGCGATCAGGTCAGAGAGCTTGAGGTTACACAAGGTCTCCACGGGCTGACCAAAGATATGGGCGGCGCTGGGGTTGGCGCTGAGAATTTGTAGGTCACCGTCGCGAAAGGTCAAGATGGCATCGGCGGCGGTATTGACGATCGCCTCGGTTTTGGCTACGGCGGCTTGGAGCGCATCCATCACCTGGTTGTAGCGCTGGGCGATGCGCCCCATTTCCGTAAATGGCTCCACGGGCACCCGCAAACTCAAGTCTTGGGACAGCGCTTGCTGCTCCATCACTTCAAACAAACTTTTGGCCTCTTCGCGAATATTGTGCTCCGAGGTGTTGAGGCCCGATTCTTCTTGTTTTTGGGAGACCCGGAAGGGGAACCAGGGTTTAATGAGGCGGAACAAAACATAGGGCAGGACAAAGCCCCAGAGAAAGGCAACGACGATCGCCAACAGTTGCACTTGGAGATGTTCCCAGCGGGTTAGGTCATGGGCCAGTCGCTCCTGGCTCCCGAAAATGGCGACGGCGAGGGTGCCCCAAATCCCGGCCCCCGTATGGACGGCGACAGCCCCCACGGCATCGTCAATCTTGAGGATTTCTAGCAGCCGATCGCAGCCCAACACCACGATCGCCGCGATCGCCCCAATCACCACCGCCTGGGCCGTACTAATGACATGGCAGGAAGCTGTAATCCCCACCAGCCCCCCCAGGGATCCATTAATCATTAAGGTGACATCCGGCACCCCCCGCAGCTTCCAGCCCACCAGCAAAGCCGTAATCATCCCAGTGGCCCCCGCCATCACCGTATGGCCCAGAATCGCCGCCACTTGGTCATTAAACATCAGGGTATTGCCCGCATTGAAGCCCAGCCAGCCCAGCCAAATCAGAAACGTGCCCAACACCGACAGGGGTAAGTTGGAAGGGGTGATCTGCTGGGGGGGAGCATTGTCTGGGAAGCGGCCTCGGCGGGGACCAATCACCAACAGGGTGGCCAGGGCAACCCAGCCCCCAATGCTATGGACAACGGTGGAGCCTGAAAAATCAACAAAGCCTAGCTCTCTCAGCCAGCCCATCTGGAGGGGATGATCGAAGCCATTCCAGGCCCAGTGCCCAAAGACGGGGTAAATCAAGCCGGAGGTAATGCAGGTAATGAGGAGATAGGCCGGGAACCGGAGTCGCTCTGCTACGGCCCCGGAAATAATCGTGATGGCGGTGCTGCAAAACATCACCTGGAAGATAAAGAAGCTGGCTTGGTCTGCGTTGTCTTCCAGGGCAATGAAAAAGTGGTTGCTGCCGATCCAGCCTTGGTGGCTTGTCCCAAACATGAGGCCATACCCGATCGCCCAAAAGAGCAGCACCGAGATGCCAAAATCCACCAAATTTTTGATGGCGACGTTGACGCTGTTTTTGGCCCGGATCAAGCCAGCCTCTAGGCACATAAAACCGGGCTGCATCATAAAAATGAGACTTGCAGAAATCAGGAGCCAAAATGAATCAATCATGAAGGGCGTAACCTACTGGAACGAATGGGGGATAACCTTCACAACAGAAGCAGAGACCAGAAGTCTGTCCTGTTGGGAGTCGTTGGACTTTATGGGGGAAGGCTACGGCACCCCTGCTACAACTAGGCTCTCCG
>JBMTWK010000534.1:0-3024 GCA_049452395.1 Prochlorothrix sp.
CTTCTTGGGGATCCTCGGTCCACCTTAAAAATCTCTTTATAAATTAGCTCTAAGAGCATCGGGTCCATCCCACTTTAGACGGGCCAGAGGCCCATCCCACCCAAGAGGTGGCTGTGGGATAGCCGGACCGGCTGTCCATAGGCGAAAGTGGGATACACCCAGAGAATCCCCCCTAACCCCCCTGAGTAACGTGAGTTTGACGGCCCCCCAGCCCTCTCTCCCAGCACGGGCGAGGGGGAGAAACGACAGAATCAGGATTGTAGCCCCTCTCCCTTGGGGAAAGGGGTTGGGGTGAGGGGCAACGGAGCATCTGCCGAACTCACGTTGAGATGCTCCCCCAGAGGCGGGGCAATGCCACAACCAGAAGCGCTACGATAGGCTGTAAAGAGTGCGATCGATACGTTTTTCGAGAGGGGTTTGCCATGAAGCTTGCTCAAATTTTAGGACGCTTACTTCTGGGCAGTCTGGTTGCCCTGCCGGTGGGGTTGGGGGCAGTGCCCGATCGATCGGGAAACTGGAGCATCGCCCCAGCCCAGGCCGTCCAGTTAGCCGATGGCACCACCCAGTTTGTGGATCTGCCCCGCCTGATCAAAACCAGCAGCAGCCAAAACTATATCTACGCCTACAACGCCCGCCACTACCTCACCCTCACCCTGCCCGAAGGCGCAACGGAATCCCTCGGATCGGTCGTGGTGCAACAACGGGAGGGCAGCGATCGCGACTGGCGCTACGACCTCGATCGGCTGCGGGTTTTTTCAGACCTCGATCGCGATCGGGTCCAACTGTGGCCCATGACCCCCCGCTTCGATCGCGACACCCACAGCCTCACCTTGAACTTCGACCCACCCATCCCACCCGGCACCACCTTCACCATTGCCCTAACCCCCCGCCACAACCCCGCCTATGAGGGCATCTATCTCTGGGGAGTAACCGCCTTCCCCGCCGGTGAAGAACCTGTAGGGCGCTTCCTGGGCTATGGGCGCTTCCACTTTTACCGCCCCGATCGCCGCTGGGGATGGTAGCCTAGCCCCCATTGCTCCCAACACCCTGATCCAAACCACTCGATCCAAACCACTCGATCCAAACAACCGCAGAAGAGCACCTCGATTGGGTCCATCCCACTTTAGACGGGCCAGAGGCCCATCCCACCCAAGAGGTGGTTGTGGGATAGCCGGACCGGCTGTCCATAGGCGAAAGTGGGATACACCCCCTCGATTCTTTGGGGCAAACGGCGAAGCTGCCCATCACAACCTTGATTCTGTCGCGGCGATTGTGGCTCAAACCGGGATTTTTCGAGGTGCCCAGAAGATTAGTGTCTTGAGCAGAAGATTACGGCCAGCCCTTATCCTAGAATTATTCTGATAAACAAATTATTCTAAAAATCCTCCCCTTCTCAGCCCACCTTTACCCCCCCCAACGCAATCATGACCTACGACTACGACTTATTTGTACTGGGCGCTGGCTCCGGCGGACTGGCCGCCTCCAAACGGGCCGCTAGCTACGGGGCCAAAGTCGCCATCGCCGAAATGGATTTAGTCGGCGGCACCTGCGTCATCCGGGGCTGTGTCCCCAAAAAGCTCATGGTCTACGCCTCCCACTTCTCCCACCTCTACAAAGATGCCGTCGCCTATGGCTGGAGTCCCGTCGAGCCAAGCTTTAACTGGTCCAAACTGGTCAACGCCGTCGATGCCGAAGTGCGCCGCCTCAGCCGCCTCCACATCAGCTTCCTCGAAAAAAACAACGTTGAACTGTACCACGGCAAAGCCAGCTTTGTGGACGAGCACACCGTCAGCGTCGATGGCCAGACCATTACCGCCGAAAAATTCCTGATTGCCGTCGGGGGTGAGGCCACCAAGCCCAATATCCCTGGTATTGAGCACGCCATCACCTCCCGCGAGATCTTCCTGCTGCCCCAGCAGCCCAAGCGTTTCGCCGTCGTCGGGGGGGGCTACATCGGCACGGAGTTTGCCGGAGTTCTGAACGGGCTGGGGTCAGAGGTGTTCCAGATTATTCGGCGGGGCAAGATTTTGCGGGGCTTTGATGAGGATATCCGCGACGAAGTGCAAAATGGCATGGCCCAGAAGGGGGTCAAGTTCCTGACGGATACGACGATCGAAAAAATTGAAAAAGTCCCCGAAGGGGTGCGCCTGATCCTCAAGGGTGCCAAGGACAGCAGCCTCGTCGTTGATGCGGTGCTCTATGCCACGGGCCGGATTCCCAATTTAGTTGGGTTAAACCTAGAAACCGTGGGGGTAGAAACCAACAAAGGGGCCGTTGTCGTCAATGAATGGTGCCAGACCAGCCAGCCCCATATTTTTGCCGTGGGAGACTGCATCGATCGGGTCCAGCTCACCCCCGTGGCGATCGCCGAAGGTCGCGCCTTTGCCGATACCCAATTTGGCAACAAATCCCACCACATCAGCTACGACAACATCGCCACCGCTGTCTTTAGCCAGCCGGAAGCCTGCACCGTCGGTATGACCGAGACCGCAGCCAAGGCCCAGTACGGCGAAGACGGCATCAAAATCTACAAAACCCGCTTCCGCCCCATGATCTACAGCCTGCCCCAGGGTGAGGAAAAGGTGATGATGAAGTTGGTGGTCCACAAGGAGAGCGATCGGGTTTTGGGTGCCCAAATGGTGGGCAAAGATGCGGCGGAGATTATCCAATGTGTGGCGATCGCGGTCACCATGGGCGCAACGAAAAAAGACTTCGATGCCACCATGGCCCTCCACCCCACCTCCGCCGAAGAATTCGTCACCCTCACCTAGTTTCTCGCCAATTTCCCCCTGGGATCGCCGATTTGCAATCGGCTTTCCTCTTCTCCCTACTTTCCTTCTCCTCACCCTCTAAAGGTCGGCCCCCTAGGGGAACATCCCACTTTGGAAAAATCCCGGTAGGGGTCGCGCCCCCGTGCCGACCCTCTTCGAGTAAAACCGGCAGGGCTTACATTATGAGATTGTCAAAGGAGTAAGAGCTGATTTATAAAGCAGACCTTAAGCTACTAGCCGTTTGACCAGCAAC
>JBMTWK010000535.1:0-3022 GCA_049452395.1 Prochlorothrix sp.
ACTGGAGAGCCAGGGAAAACGATGCAGTACCTTACAACAGGGGATCTGCTCCTTCGGGAGGAAGTTTGCCCCGAATTCTTGTCTAATTCCAGGGTTATCCCCTATAAATTGGTTGGGATTGCCCCGCCCCTGAGCTATACCCATGCCCAGCGAATCACGGTAGAATCAGTGACTGCGGATCCTGTTCTGACCCATCCGGTTTTACCCGGTCTGGTTTTGTCCAGTTTGGTTTTGTCCAGTTTGGTTTTGTCCAGTTTGGTTTTACCCGGTCTGGTTCTGCCCAATCTGGTTTTGCCGGACCTGGACCCACACGATCCGTGCCATCCTCCCGTTTATCTGTGTTCAAGGTCTCTATGACACCCATCAACCCAGCCCTCAAGGAATATCCCCGCTACCAACCCGCCCCCGTGTTGCCCTCCACCGGCAACGCTTCGATTTTGGACTGGCTGGAATCTTCCGGTCGCCTGTTGGCACGAGACAACGCAGACCCCGACTACCTCGCGGAAGATGCAGAAGAAATTGAAGGCTTGATGGTGGATGAAGGCGGTTACGATGACGACGATGACGATGATGATTTTGATAGTGATGACTAGCAACGACTAGCAACGACTCGCTCCATGGGGGGCACACAGCTCTAGAACAGCCAACCCCTAGCCTGCCCCGATCCCGTTTGTTTCTGTGTCCTGCTTAGCCCCTATGCACTGCGACTTCCAGCGGCCTACCCTTACTTGGAGAACGGAGCAGTCCCACTATCAAATCCAGCGGGCTAACTTCCAGGATCTCCATGCCCTAGCAGACCTCCTGACGACCTGTTTCCACAGTCAGACCGGTCAGCCTTGGCTCTATCCGCTGTTGCGCCTGGGAGTCTGTGAAGATTTGCGGCAGCGCCTCAAAAGTCCCGGTCCTCACTATGCCTGCTGGACCGCCTGGGAGCAGTTGCAGCAAGAGAGCAAGCGCTGGGATTTGCCCCGTCCTCCCTTGAGTGAGTTGGTGGGGACGGTGGAAGTGGATGTGCGCCATCCCGCCCCATGGGCACCGGGGGGAAGCTGGCGATCGAGCGTCCTGGGGCAGCCCCCCACCTATCCCTATGTCTCCAATCTCGCGGTCAGCCCCACAGCCCGCCGTCGCGGCATTGCGCGGCACCTGCTACAAATGGGGGAGCAAACAGCCCGTCACTGGGGCTTTTCTAAGGTTTATCTCCATGTGCTGGAAGACAACAAGCAAGCCCGCCAACTCTACACAGCAGCGGGCTATCATCAAGTCCGGGTTGATAATCCTTGGTTAGGTAAGCTCTTGGGTCGTCCCCGACAACTGTTTTTAGAAAAGAACTTAGATCTTTAAAGCTGGTTTAAAGCTTGGATGACCCAGACACCGAGGGTTTCTCTAAACTCCGGCGGGTTAACCGCTTGGGTCGGGGCAATCCCCCCGTGGTTGCCCTGGTTTGGCGCGAAGAGGGGAGCCACGGGGGCGCGACCCCTACCAAAATTCTGCCACATTGAAATGCGCCTAAGAAATCCCCCAGTTCCCTGGGAGGGCCGATTTGCAATCGGCCTTTCTCTCAGGTTGTTCTCAGGTTAGTGGGGCAGGCTCATCACCGGTTGGGGTTGGGTCCAGCGCTGCCGCATCACTTCATAGAGAGTCATCCCCGCCGCTACCGAAGCATTGAGGCTGGAGGATTTGCCCTGGAGGGGAATCGAGATCAGCGCGTCACAATGCTTTTGGGTCAGCAGGCTCAGCCCTTCCCCCTCGGAGCCAATCACCAGGACGATCGGCCCTTGAAAGTCCACTTGATGGACTCCTTGGGAAGCCTCCGCTGCGGTGCCATAGATCCAAAAACCTTGGGCCTTGAGATCCTCTAGGGCGCGGTTCAGGTTCACAACCCGGCTGACCCGGAAACTGCTGAGGGCACCGGCTGCCACTTTCATCACAGTGGAGGTGACCCCCACGGCGCGACGCTGGGGAATGACCAAACCCTGGGCACCGAGGGCTTCTGCCGATCGAATAATCGCCCCCAAATTATGGGGATCGGTAATGCTATCCGCTGCGAGAATCACAGGCCGATCGCTGGCCTTCAGGGCCGCTTCGATCAGATCCGGCAGTTCCCAATACTCATAGGGAGCCACCTGCGCCACAATGCCCTGGTGGGTTGCCCCTTGGCTCAGTTGATTGAGGCGAGACATCTCCACTTCATCAACAACGGTGCCCTCGGCCTTGGCCTGGTTCAGCTTTTCAAAAAACTGGGGATCATAACGGAGGCGGGCAGAGACCCAAACCCGGTTGACGGATTGGTCCCCATCTAGCGCGGCTAGAACCGGATGCCGCCCATAGATCAAATCGCTGCGCTCTTCAGCCTCAGGGGCGGGCGTTGCATCCCCAAGGCTCGATCGCGCATCTGTGCGGAACTCCGATCGGGAGTCTGCACGAGAGTCCGATCGCCGCTCGTAGCCCCCCGATCGCCCTGCCGAGCGACCCCGATCGCCATCAAAGCTGCGTCCGCCCCGGTTGCCGAAGTCCCGATCGCCGCGCTCTCCCCGATCGCCGCGTTCCCCACGGTTGTCGAAGCTTCGACCGCCTCGGTTACCAAAGTCCCGATCGCCCGATCGGCCTGATCCCCCTCGAAATTCCCCATCCCGATCGCGGGATCCCTTATAGCCGCCCGATCGGTCGCCAAAGGACTTGCTACCAAAGGATTTACCCCCAAAGGACTTGCCCCCAAAGGATTTGCCTTCAGGACGATCGCCGCCGTCCTGAGAACCATAGCCGGGGCGGCGGTCTCGATCGAACCGAGGCTTCGGTCCCCCATCGCGATCGTAGCCCTGACCCGCACGGCCCTTGCCTTCAAAGGAGCGACCTCCAGACCGATCGCCCCGTGGCCCTTTGCTGTAGGAACTGCCGCGATCGGGGCGTTCACTACGACGCTCACCCCGATCAAATCGCTCAGAACGGCGATCGAAGCGAGGCCGATCAGACTCTCCAGAGGGTCCATCCCAGTCGCGATCGAAGGAGCCGGAATCTCGATCGG
>JBMTWK010000536.1:0-2998 GCA_049452395.1 Prochlorothrix sp.
GGCTAATTTCCGCTATGAGCGCAAGGTGTTTGACCATGCGGATTTGCGGGGGGCGGACCTGCGGGGGGCGGACCTGCGGGGGGTGAACTTAAATGAAGGAAATTTGCAGTTTGCGGACCTGCGGGGGGCCAACCTGTCTGAGGCTAACTTGCGAGGCTGTGATCTTCAGGGGGTGAGGCTGACGGGCAGTATTTTGCGGAACACGATGTTGAGTCAGGCGAACCTGAAGGGGGCGGACTTGACGGAGGCGGATATGCACCGGGCAATGTTTGAGCGGGCGGATCTCTCGGATGCGGTGCTGCGGCAGGTGAACTTGACCGAGGCCAGTATGAGTAAGTGCACTCTCAATCGCGTTTGTCTGGATGGCTCAACCCTGAAACGGACCCAGTTGAACAGCGCCAGCCTAGAACGGGCCAATTTGTCTAACTGCGACCTGACGGAAGCGGCCTTGGTTCAAGCCTACCTAGGGCGCACGAATTTGATGAATGCTACCCTGCTGCGGGCCAATCTCAGCGAAGCCGAGCTGAGTAGTGCCAATTTGATGGGAGCTAACCTTACAGATGCCACCATGCCCGATGGCTCAACCTATACCGATTAGGGAACAACGGGGTAGAGGTTGCGAGAGCCTCGCGACTTACGTTACATTGAATTACGTTACAATTGTTTACAAACTCTCAGAATTCTCCGGTCAACTGGGCTAGTGGCTCAGGTCATCGGCCAGAATCTTGGGGGGATGGGAAGGAGTCTCCACCGGGCCTTTTTCCTTCTATGGGGCGGTTTCGGGCGTTTTGAGTTCAGGAATTGACCTTCTAAACCTCCGTGCCCCTGGGGCTTACTTGATTTTCTTAAAAAACTCTTATGGCAAATCGTTTGGGATCTGCCCAGGAGCCGCCCCGCGCTTCAGACTTAGTTCGAGCGCTTTCGACTGTTTTTCCGCTGTTTTGCTTCAAGACTCCAGTTTAAGATTCAGTTCAAGATCCATTGAGAATTATCGTTTGAGGCTAATCTATGAAATTCTCCTGGCGAGTACTTGCCCTCTGGGCGTTGCCCCTGGCTGTCATTGGCTTTTTCCTCTGGCAGAGCACCTTCACCGTGGCCAACGCCAATATGGCCGACAGCCCCAATGCTGCTAGCAGCCGCATGACCTATGGCCGCTTTCTGAACTATTTAGATTCGGGTCGTGTTACAGCGGTGGACTTTTATGACGGGGGCCGCACGGCGATCGTCGAGGCCGTTGACCCCGATCTACAAAACCGCATTCAACAACTGCGGGTTGACCTGCCTGCCAAGACCCCTGAATTGGTGTCCCGGCTGCGGGAATCCGGCATTAGCATTGCGACCCACCCCCCCCGCAACGATGGCGCAATCTGGGGGCTGCTGGGTAACCTGATCTTCCCGATCCTGCTGATTGTTGGCCTGCTCTTCCTGTTCCGCCGCTCCAACAGTGCCCCCGGTGGTCCCGGTCAAGCCATGAACTTTGGCAAGTCCCGCGCCCGCTTCCAAATGGAGGCCAAAACCGGCGTGTTGTTTGATGATGTGGCGGGGATTGAAGAGGCGAAGGAAGAACTGCAAGAGGTGGTAACTTTCCTGAAAAAGCCGGAGCGCTTCACCGCTGTGGGTGCTCGGATTCCTAAGGGGGTGCTGCTGGTTGGGCCTCCGGGAACGGGTAAGACCTTGCTGGCTAAGGCGATCGCCGGGGAAGCCGGGGTTCCGTTCTTCAGCATTTCCGGTTCTGAGTTTGTGGAAATGTTCGTCGGGGTGGGTGCATCCCGCGTCCGCGACCTCTTTAAGAAAGCCAAGGAAAATGCTCCCTGCTTGATCTTTATTGATGAAATCGATGCAGTGGGTCGTCAGCGCGGTGCTGGGATCGGCGGCGGTAACGATGAGCGGGAGCAAACCCTGAACCAGTTGCTGACCGAGATGGACGGCTTTGAGGGCAATACCGGGATCATTATTATTGCGGCGACAAACCGCCCTGATGTGTTGGATGCGGCGCTGCTGCGTCCCGGTCGGTTCGATCGCCAGGTCATTGTGGATGCGCCCGACATCAAGGGTCGCCTGGAAGTCCTCAATGTCCATGCCCGTAATAAGAAGCTGGGCAATGATATTTCCCTGGAACTGATTGCTCGCCGGACTCCGGGCTTTACGGGGGCGGATTTGGCGAACCTGCTCAATGAAGCGGCCATTCTGACGGCTCGTCGCCGCAAAGAGGCGATCGGCATGGCGGAAATTGATGATGCGGTCGATCGGGTGGTGGCCGGGATGGAAGGCACGCCCCTGATGGATGGCAAGAGCAAGCGGCTGATTGCGTACCATGAAGTGGGTCATGCCATTGTCGGTACTTTGGTGCGGGATCATGACCCCGTGCAGAAGGTGACGTTGATCCCCCGTGGCCAAGCCCAAGGTTTGACTTGGTTTGCGCCGGATGAGGACCAAGGCTTGACTTCTAAGTCCCAGATTCGCGCTCGGATTATGGGTGCGCTGGGTGGCCGTGCGGCGGAAGATGTGATTTTTGGCCGCGATGAGGTGACGACGGGGGCCAGCAATGACCTGCAACAGGTGACGGGTATGGCGCGGCAGATGGTGACCCGCTTGGGGATGTCGGATTTGGGTCCGGTGTCTTTGGAGGGCCAAAGCCAGGAGGTGTTCTTGGGTCGGGATTTGATGACCCGATCGGAATATTCTGAGCAAATCGCCGCCAAGATTGACACCCAGGTGCGGGAAATTGTGGAAGCTTGCTACCAAGACACGCTGCAACTGATTCGGGATAACCGGGTGGTGATCGATCGGCTGGTGGATCTGTTGGTGGAAAAGGAAACGATCGATGGCGAGGAGTTCCGCCAAATCGTGGCTGAGTACACGGAAGTGCCGGAGAAGGAGCGTTTTGTTCCGGTTCTCTAGGGTTTAGCGCCTATATCTAGTGCTGGGTTAATCCAGCCCCTATTTTCAAATCTAGAGGGATCGTCGATCGGGCGGTCCCTTTTTTGATTTAAGGATT
>JBMTWK010000537.1:0-2995 GCA_049452395.1 Prochlorothrix sp.
AGCGATTTGGTGGGGGAAGCGCGGAAGAAGGCGACTCAGGATGCAGTAGCGGCGGGGCTAGCGGATGATGGTAAGTCCTTGGCTGAGGGCGGGACGGGAGCGAGGGCTTATGGAGAGGCGATCTCGACTTATCTGGCGTTTGGCATTAGCAGGGCAGCTAATACACTATGTACAATTGCTAGATGGACTGCTAGTCGAGATCAAACTGTTACTGCATTTGCAAGGCAAGCAATTCCTATGACTTGGGATTACCCTGATGTTAATCCTTTTGCCTGTGCAGCAGGTGATTTAGAAGTGTCTTTGTCTTCAATTTGTGGGGTTTTAGAAAGAGAAATAGCTATACAGAGTGGACAGGCTAAGCAACACGACGCAACTGTTACTCACCCCAACGACACCACCCCCAAACTCATCTCCACCGACCCCCCTTATTTCGACAACATTGGCTATGCCGATCTCTCAGATTTCTTCTATGTCTGGCTGCGTCGTTCCCTTGGTTCCATTTATCCCAACATTTGCAGCACTCTCTTGGTGCCTAAAGCTCAAGAATTAGTTGCGACACCTTATCGTTTTGGTGGTAGTAAACAAAAAGCAAAGGACTTTTTTGAAGAAGGATTAGGAAAAGCCTTTAATCGGCTGCATGGTGTTACTACAACCGATTACCCTCTCACGGTTTACTATGCTTTCAAACAAGAGGAATCTGACCAAAAAGGCGAAAACGCAGAATCAGTTGCCTCTACCGGATGGGAAACCATGCTAGAGGGTTTGCTCAAGGCGAATTTCAGTATTGGTGGCACTTGGCCCATGCGAAGCGAAATGAGTAACCGCATGGTTGCCAGTGGTACTAACGCCCTCGCCTCCTCGATCGTCCTCGTCTGTCGTCCCCGCCCGATCGATGCCCCCAAAATCACCCGCCGCCAATTCCTCACCGAACTCAAACGCCAACTCCCCCAAGCCCTCAAAACCCTCCAGCAAGGCAACATCGCCCCCGTAGACCTCGCCCAAGCCAGCATCGGCCCCGGCATGGCCCTCTACTCCCAATACACCGCCGTCCTCGAAAACGACGGCACCCCCCTGCGCGTCCGCACCGCCCTGCAACTGATTAACCAAATCCTCGACGAATACCTCAGCGAACAAGAAGGCGAATTTGACAGCGACACCCGCTGGGCACTGACCTGGTTTGAGCAACATCAATTCAACCCTGGGCCATACGGCGATGCCGAAACCCTCAGCAAAGCCAAAAATACTAGCGTTCAAGGTATGGTAGAGGCAGGCATCCTCCAAGCCCACAGCGGCAAAGTTCGCCTTCTACCCCGCACCGAACTCCCACAAAACTGGGATCCCGGCACCGATAACCGAATGCCCGACTGGGAAATGACCCAACACCTGATCCACGCCCTCGACCAAAACGGCGAAACCGGAGCCGCCGAACTCTTGGCCAAACTCGGCGATCGGGGCGAAATTGCCCGCGACCTTGCCTATCGGTTGTATAGCCTCTGCGATCGCAAAGGCTGGGCACAAGAAGCGATCGTCTACAACAGCCTCGTCATCGCATGGCCCGAAATCAGCCGCCTCTCCAGCGAAATCCAACCCAGCAGCCCCGTTCAGGGCAACTTCAACCTCTAATCCCTCCCTCCTCTCTCCTCCCCATGGCCTACAGCGACTTCAAACTCGATCAACTCCTCACCACCTTCTCCCTCACCCTCCGAGAAAGTCCCGACCACTTTGGCCATCTTCCTCCCTTTGAACCCAGCGACTACCTCAGTCTCACCCTGAAGCGGAACCTCAACCTTGCCGTCGCCATTAACACAGAAAAAGCCCGCTCTGAACTCATCATTTCACCCATCTTAATGGAAGTAAAACAGCAGCATTACGAACAGATCAGCCTCTTTTCCGGCGTAGACTTCACGGTAGACAGCCAAAACGGATTGAACGGAATCTGCGACTTTTTGATCAGTCTTTCCCCAGAGCAGCTTCTAATTCGAGCACCCGTCCTCACCCTAGTAGAAGCCAAAAACGAAAACCTCAAATCAGGCTTTGCCCAATGCATGGCCGAAATGGTCGCTGCCCAGCGTTTCAATCAACAACGAGACAACCCGATCGACCCCATCTATGGAGTCGTCACGATCGGCACAATCTGGCGCTTCCTCTCCCTCTGCGATCGTCAAATTACCGTCGATAGTACCGAATACTTCATTAAAGATATCGCCCAAATCCTAGGAATTCTCAACCAAATGATACTCCAATCCCAAACCGCACCCGCCTAACTTGCTCCTTTCTTCTCCCTCCTCCTTTCTTCTCTTTCCTCCCCATGGCCATCACCAATCACGAACGAGTCGGACGCGCCCTCAAACTTCTCCAGGAAGGCTTACTTCCCTACTTCGATCGGGAAATGAAAGCCAAATACGGCACCCAATGGTGCCTCCGCGCCGCCACCATCCTCGACACCGACAGCACCAAAGCCCAAAAAATGGTTCTAGAGGATCTCCATAGTCTCCTCAGGGTGATGTCGATCGAGTGGAAAGCCGTCTTTGGCAACACCCTCGGCAAAGCCGACCGGAACTTACTCGAAGAATGCCGAGAAATCCGCAACGCCTGGGCACATAACTCCACCTGCTCCGGAGAAGATACCTACCGCGCCCTAGACAGCGTGACCCGCTTCCTCACCGCCATCTCCGCCCCCCAAGCCGAAACCATCGCCAAACAAAAACAAGAACTCCTGCGGCAACGCTTTGAAGAACAGGCCCGCCACGCCCAGCGCCGCGTTGCCACCACCCCCACCGAAGGCCAACCCCAAGAAGGACTCAAACCCTGGCGAGACCTCGTTACCCCTCACCCCGATGTCTCCTCCGGCCAGTTCCAACAAGCCGAATTTGCCGCCGACCTGTGGGAGGTCTACCTTGACCTGGGGTCCGACGAATACCGCGACCCCACCGAATTCTATCGCCGCACCTACCTCACCGAAGGCTTACAACAACTCCTCAGCAACGCCCTGCGG
>JBMTWK010000538.1:0-2992 GCA_049452395.1 Prochlorothrix sp.
GAATACAAGGAACTTCCCGAACTGACCGAAGATATGTTGGCTCGAGCCACGCTGAAGAAAGGGGGAAGACCAAAATCTGTGAATCCGCGGCAAATGATTAGCCTTCGTTTACCACCGGATGTCATCGAACGATGGAAGGCGACCGGACCTGGCTGGCAAACTCGTATGGCGGAAAAACTAGCGAAGGGGCCTTCAACACGTGCTAGACGCGCCGCCTAGAAAAACTCCTTCCCTGGGCGCACCGATTGGCCGAGTTCGAATCCCGTTGCAGCGAGCGTGGGTTCTCCGCAAACACGGCTACGCAGCTGTTTTTAGCGCTGTACCGCGGTGCAGGCATATGAGCGCTACAGCAAGGTCGTTGACTCATGGGCTTTTTTCGACAACTCAGGCCCTGAGCCAAAACTTATCGAATGGGGTCTTAAATGAACACAAAAGACATTCGTACCTCCAGCGATCCTGATTTGGCAGGATCTTATGCCGCCATCCGACGGGCGGCACAGAGTGCTCGGGATATTGCCATCAAGACCAACACAGCCATCATCGTGGCTGTTGACGGCAAGCCGGTCCGAATCACTGCAGCTGAACTAATCAAGATGCGTGAGCTTGAGTCAACCAAGATCACAGCGTAGCTACCGACGCAGCCCTGATGGGTGAGATGGCCATCCAAGAACTACAAGCCAAGCGTAGACCAAGGCCATGGGAGCGGTGAGTACTGCGCCATCAGTCTACCTATCGTGCGGGATAAGGACTTCAGAAAAACCGTTAATACTTGCCTGGTCAATCGCTAGCTTTATGTCCACAACCCGGAGTCGAATCCGAGGCCAGCTCGTGGTGCTTAAAACTACAATTGCAATTTTCCGATCTACGAGATTCTGTTGATATCGAAGATTAGTATCGGTTGTGACAAAAACTTGATATCCACTGGCCTCTGCCATTGAGAGCAGTTCACCATTCCTAAGCGTTGACCACCCAAGCTCGTAGGCTGTAGACACGTCATGACCAAGTAAAAACTCTCTCAGCGGCGCCGGCGTGCCCTGATCGAACAGGACTTTCACGCAGCAGTGAGCGAGTGTTTGGCCGCAAACTCCAAAACAGCCCTCACCTGAGAGAGCTGTACACCCGGAAAGAGCTCTGTAAACTCTTTCGCAGTCACCCCATCTTCAAGATTCTCAAACAACGCTGCAAGAGGCACTCGAGAGCCAGAAAAGACCAATGCGCCGCTGACCTTGTCTGCAGAGCTTTCGATTTCGGGGCAATCTAACCAGTTGATCATAGGAAAATACTAACATCTGAACCTGCCGTCGTCATGTCCCCGCCCCTGCTTAAAAAGTGTCGGGTAACCCGACGTGCCGGGAATTTTTGGTGGGCGCGACAGGGTTCGAACCTGTGACCCCTGCCGTGTGAAAAATTTTAGCTTAAGTTCTAGGGGCGCATGAGGTTCGCTGACGGCTCCGACGCGATCGCCGCACCGACATCTGACGCTACAAAGGGCCATCTTAACCTGTGTGGGGCGTGCCTGCCTAAACGATAATCCGACCGGCGGCCCCCCCGATCGAGGCCGGTAACCCCAAAACAACGGTGTAACTCAGCCACTTTTGCCAAGGATCGCTCAAACCCACCTTATGGAAAAAGCAGAGCATGGCCACAGCAGCACCCAGGGAAATGAGATAGGCGATGACGGTTTCGCTGAAGGGTTGCTGAAACAGTCCCTGTTGGTGCTGGCGTTCGTCTTGGTTGGGGAAGCCCGCGACGAACACGATCGTGTAGGACATGGCCAAGGAAGCAACCACGATCAGCAAGAGCCAGAGGGTCGGGATATCGGTCGCGAGGATGGTGATTTCGTCCGTTGGGGCGATATTAAAGGCGATAATAAAAGCACCCAGCAGGGTTGCATCTAAATCCGCCAAGGTTTCGCCCAGATCCAGACGTTGGGACCAATTGGGATCGATCGGGGCATCAGCAGGAGGCAAAGGGCACGCAGGGGGCAGGGGCAGGGAGAGGCGACGATCGCCCTCCAAAATAGAGGCAGCCAGGGCCGCCCCAAAGGAAAAGGGAATCGCTTCAAAGACAATTTTGCCCAGGCTTTCCAGCAGCGGCGTATCCCCAGTAATGCGGCGCAGCAAGAACAGGGACAGGGTCGCACAGACAATCCCCACCCCCAGCACCTCGATCGCATCCATGGCACTGGCACACAGCGTCGGGCGTTGGTATCGCCGCAGTCCTTCGGCCTGAAGCATTAAAAAAACAATGATCCAACCAATGGCCACTGCGCCCAACAACCAAGAAGGGCGGGTAATCGCCCCGATCGACCACAGTTCCACCGTGTAGAGCAGGGGAACCCCAAACAGAAAGCCCCCTGCGGCCCGCCGCAGCAAATAGCGCAAATCCTGTTGCCATTGCATGGAAAAAACCTCCCACTGATCCAGCTTCTCCAGTGTGCCACTTGTCCCCGGCCCCATTCATTCCTTGGGTGCAGTAACCAGAGGGCGCGAAAACCACGCCCCTACAGGTCACGATCTCCCTGGGGCCGATCGCCCCGATCGGGCAAGCTAGGGCTAGCGTGATACCACTGGTACCAGGCAGAAGAACTGCGAATCGCCAGCCACAGCAAAATCAAGGCTAAAACTCCCCCCTCCCTGGGTGCCCCAAAGGCCAGAAACACCAAAGCCACACAGAGCAAGTCTTCCCCCAAGGTCAGCCAGGGCGGCAGTCCCCGCAGCCGGTAAAACCAGCCCGTTTTCACTAAATACAGCACTAAAGCTAGCATTCCCCCCACCCCCGCCAAAATCCCCAGCAACCAAGCCGCTACGTCCCGATTCGTCGCCACCGCGATCGCCAAAATGGCCCCCGCCAGCGGACTAAAGAGCATTTGGATCACCTGCTGGAGCCGCTGGCCCAAGAGGGTTTTGGAGGCGAGCACTTCAAAAATAGACCAACTGACTGGAGTTTTGACTAATGTCAGGAAGAAAAGGTAGGGAGTGTCCCTACCTTT
>JBMTWK010000539.1:0-2991 GCA_049452395.1 Prochlorothrix sp.
GTTGTCGGGGTGGGGTCTGGGTTAGGGTTCGTAACTTGATCGGGAGAGTGGGTAGCCTCAGGGGCTGTTGTGGCGGATGCTGGGGGATGGCTGCTGTCCTGGGAATTGGGCAAATATTGGCTTTCCCAGCTAATTCTGACCCCGGAGACAAAGGCTTCCCGTGGGTTCTGTTCCGGATGGAGGCCGTGACGGTGGGCTAGGTGTAGTAAGTCCCTGCCGTGGGGATCGAGCCACTCCACTTCGATCGTACAAATGACATCCTGGGTCGCCCCAGAACTAAGGGTGTAATAGCGGCGCTGGGAGTGCCAGGTTCCGACACAGCTTTGTAAAAATTGTGTGGCTTCCTGTTCCAAGCGAGAAGGGACCACGGGAGTGGTGGCTACAAGCATGGAAAAATCCTCGGGAACAGAAGTGGACAAAGAAACCACGCCTTGAGCCGGTTGGGCTGGGCGGTGGTTGGGGTTTGAGATCTAAGGTTGGAGATCTGCTGAGGTTTGGGATCTGAGGGTTGAGATCTCACCGATTGCAATGTTGTTTATAAATGACCGGAGGCGGCGGCGAGCCATGCTTCGACAGCGGCGATCGTCAGTCCTTGGGCCAAATAACCGGGATTGGCGGGATTGTAAGGGCTTTGGAGCCGATCGAGGCTGATAAACTGGGCCTCTGCGGGCAAAACCGGAATATCTGGATCAAAGGCCGTCGCGCCCATCAGCAAGCTGGACATGCCTTTGAAGATCATAACTTGTTCCCGTTGCTCCCCCACTTGGGCCTCTAGAATGAGCACTTCCTGGGGGTGGGTCCGGCTGTAGTGCTCTAGGCGTTGAAGCAAATCCCACATAACTCTATTCCATCTTGCTCAAGTCTGAAGTTGCAGATCTTATGCGGCTAAGCTCTTGCATCGTTCAAATTCTGTGCGGCTTCTGTGCAGCTTCTGTGCGGCTTCTGTGCGGCTCAAATCCTGCCTGGTGATCCTGCCTGGTGATCCTGCCTGATGCAGCCTACACCGGAGCCTCTGACTTTGGAAGACTCTGGGGGTCCATCCTACTTTGGACGGGCCAGTGAGGCTCCTCCCACCCTAAAGGTTGCTGTGGGATAGCCGGACCGGCTGTCCATAGGCGTGGGATACACCCGACTCTGGGTAGGGGCTGGGTAGGGGTTATGGCCCTGTAGCGGGAACATTCCACCGCCCAGCGGGCGAGGGACTTTGACAAATCTTGCTCCCCTTCTACCCCTTGGGAAAAGGAGCCGGGGGATGAGGGGCGCATCTGCGAAAATGGGGATGCCCCCCTGCCCTGAACCGGAGTTAAGGGGGACCAAGGGCTAGAACCGAGTTGCCAAGCGTCCTTGACGGCCTAGGCGCACAACCAGGAAATAGATCAGATAGAGGATATAGATGGCGAGGCCGAATGCGCCAATAAAGCCGATAAAATCGGGGGTTTGACCCGACAGGAAGTATTCCCGGAAGCCCCAGGGTGGTTCTAGCCACAGGCGGCAACGGGTTGCTTCGGTGAGGAGGAGGGTTTTGGCAATTCCGGCGCAGCGCAGAAAGCTCAGGCTGAAGATTGAACCGGCAATGCTGTAGACCGTAATCGCCCAGCGCCAACTGTTCAAGGCAATCTTGAGGGGGCGGTAGGGGGCAAGGTCGCGGATGTCTTCGTTGAGATCGCGCCAAAACCAGAGGCTGATGGGAATGAGGATGCGTGCAATCCAGGCCGTGACAAAGGCTAAGGGGAGGGCCGCGATGAAGAGAAAGACGGTGATTGCGAGGAGGCTGGAGACTTTCCAGTAGATTTCCATTAGGCGCTGGATGGATTCCATGCGGCTAATAAAGGCCCAGATCAGCAGTACAAGGGGAATGGAAACCGTCAACAGCACAGCGAGGCGATAGTCGGCCCAGACTAAGGCGCTCAGGGCTAGATCATTCATGGTGATTTATGTTCAGGAGTACGAAGGGGGCACCGGTCTAACCACAACAAACCCTCAGTGTTCCGATTGGCTGTGCTCAAGGGAAGGAGCAACCCCAGTGGCGATCGGTGACCCCCTGCAATTGGGATGCGATCGGGTCAAAACGGCCCTGGCTATCGGATTCCTGAGGGACTTGTCAGGGGCCGGAGGTTTGGGAAATTCCCAGTCCTGACCCCAGGGCTAACCCATCGGGGGTTAATCTTCGTACAGGCGGCACTCATCCGCATCGGGGTTGTCAGCGCAGTATTGCTCAAAGGAGCTTTTTTTCGGCTCTTCACGCTGATGTGATGCTTCTGCTTGAAGTTCCTCAACGGCATCCCAGGCCGCAGCGCACTCAGCAGAGTCACTGCCGCTTACGTCACAGGCGGCCCGAGCTTGCTCGCGCTCTTTTTCAATTTGCTCCTGGATATTGTTGCTCATAGAAGTCTTTTACTCTTGAACTCGATCGGTTAACAAATAGACTAACGCAATGGGCAGGACGCTAGCATGGACCAGACTAGCCCTCTCAAACTTAACACAGGCGACCCGACCCCATCGCCTTGGGTCGGTAAAATTGCTATAAATTGCCACAAATCTCGCGGCTAATGCTGGGATCCGGCAGGGTGTTTCCCCAGGACCTGGGTTCGGCAACAATCTTTGTTATAGTCATAGCTTGAGCTAGGGGGAGTTATGAATCAAGGTATCCAGTGGTCTAACGCACTCTCAACCCATCCGTCCCTAGAGGCCGCCCTCAATGAAGTGATCGATCGTGCTGGGCAAGATCTCCAGGGCAAACCCGATTTGGGCCTGTTGTTTGTCTCCTCGGCCTTTGCCAGCGAGTATTCACGGGTGATGCCTTTGCTGCGCCAAAAACTTGAGCTGCCCTATCTTCTCGGTTGTGGCGGTGGGGGGATTATTGGCCGGGATGCCCTGGGGGGGGTGCAGGAGGTGGAAGAGCCGGCGGCCATTAGTATGTCCTTGGCCCGGTTGCCGGAGGTGACGATCGAGCCGATTTGGGTACAGGATGAGGAATTGCCCCACCCAGAC
>JBMTWK010000540.1:0-2990 GCA_049452395.1 Prochlorothrix sp.
GCGCTGCAATCAGGACGGTTGCAACCGGGAGCTTTGTGACGAGGGGCGTTGCCAGCATGGGTATCGCCAATCTGGACAGTGCCAGCATGGGCGTTGCCAGTATGGGTATCGCCAATCTGGACAGTGCCAGCATGGGTATCGCCAATCTGGACAGTGCCAGTATGGGTCTTGCCATCCAGAACGTCGCCCTTTAGAAGGTCACAAGCTAGACCGTTGCTATCCAGAACGTTGCCATCCAGAACGTCTTGCAACCAGAGTATTGCAGAACGATCGAGGGGGTTGCATCCGTTGTATCAGTTGCATCGGTTGTTAGGAAGGGAGGCCCATGCCCCCAAGCTTACGCCCCCACGCCAGGAAACACCCTAGAGTATATAGGGGAGATTCCAGACCCACTGCACCCTGACCCAGAAGCGTTAAGATTTGCAATAGTTTTGAGTGCGGATTACAGGCCGGAAGCGGGAGAAAATTACGGCCCCATGGCCCGGAGCGGGCTACCATTCAAAGGTCTCTAGCCCGATTTTGGCGGCTTCATAGGCGCTTTCAGCTTGTTGGACTAGCTCTACGGCTTGGCTAAAGTCTCCGGCCCTAGCCTGGGTTTCGAGCAGGAGACAGAGCTGGGACAGCCGGGTGGCTCCTAGGGTGGCGCTACTGGATTTGAGGGTGTGGGCGCTGCGTCGCAGGCCGTCGGCATCTTGCTGGGCTGCACTTTGCTGCATCTGGGCCAGCATGGCGGGGGTGTCTTGGGTGAAGGTTTCAGTCAGGAAGGTTAGGCACTCAGCAGCGTCTTCCCCCAGGGCACCTAGGTTGAGGCGAATGAGTTCTGCATCGATCGCGGGGAGTGCGTCTGGCGATACAGTTGAAGGACTTGGATCCATAGCGACAATTCTCGGTAGATTGTGGTCAGCAAAGATTCTGGGCATTTCCAAACTTACCCCAACCTATAACACAGCGTATCCTTTGAATTGCGTTCGTTTTGTTCTTCATCTGCTAGGCTCCCGTTCGCTGTGCGGCGTGGGGATTTTGTTGCTGGGTGGCCCGATCGCGGTGGGGGTTGCCCTGGGCCGATCGACCGTGGCTTTTGCCCCGACTGTTGCAGCTTTGGCAACCGTTGACCTGGGGCCGGAGGGCGATCGGCGCGGGGAGGCTGCGATCGGTGGGCTGAGCCAACCCCTGACGGAAACCGAGACGTGGGTACATTTATTTGAGTGGTCCTGGCGGGATATTGCCCAGGAGTGCGAGACGGTGTTAGGTCCGGCGGGGATTGCGGCGGTGCAGATTTCGCCCCCCCAGGAGCATCGCGTGATTGTTGCGCCCCAGTGGAATCCGGCGGTGCAGTTTCCCTGGTTCCAGCGCTATCAGCCGGTGAGCTATCGCTTGGAGAGTCGGAGCGGGAGTCGGGCGGAGTTGGTCGAGATGGTGGAGCGCTGCGATCGGGCGGGGGTGAAGATTCTAGCGGATGCGGTGCTGAATCACATGGTGGGCTATGACGCGTGCCAGGGCTACGGGAGCGGCGGCAGTGGGTTTGATACCGATCGCTGGCTCTATCCCCAGGTGCCCTACGATCGATCGGCCTTCCATGACCCCTGTGGCATTGAGGCGGTGGATTACTTGGAAAATGCCGATCGGGTCCAAAATTGCCAACTGTTGGGCCTGCAAGATTTGAAAACCGCAGATCCTGCTGTCCAGGCTAAGCAGGCGGCTTATCTTAATGATTTACTAGCCCTGGGTGTTGCGGGGTTCCGCATTGATGGGGCCAAGCACATGCCAGCGGTGGATATTGGCGCATTACTGGCCCAGGTGCAGGATCTCAATCCCCGCGTCCATGGTCCCAACCAGCGCCCGATCGTCTTCCAAGAGGTCATCAACACCCGCCCCGAAGCGGTTACCCCAGAGCCATATTTAGCCAACGGGGCGGTGACGGAGTTTCGCTATGGCCAGCGTCTGGGGCAGGTGATGCGGCGGGGAAATTGGCAGGATTTAAGCCAAATTGGCCAAGGGCCGGACTGGTTGCCTAGCCAGCAGGCGGTGGTTTTTATCCATAACCACGATAACCAGCGGGGCCATGGCGCGGGTGGCTTTGAAGACTTGATTAGCTGGTTTGAACCGGCGGATGGGGGCAAATTGTTTAGCTTGGCGCTGGTTTTCACCTGGGCATGGCCCTATGGAACTCCGTGCTTAACCAGTAGCTATGACTGGGCGCGGGATTGGGTGGTGGATGTGGCGGAGAACGGTGAGCCGGGGCAACGGCGCGATCTCAATGATTGGGTGGGGCCGCCGTCTGATGCCCAAGGCCGAACGCTGCCGATCGCCTGTGGTGAGGGCTGGATTTGTGAGCATCGCCGATCGGACTTTTTGGCGCTGGTGCGGTTTCGCCAAGGGATGGGGACTGCGCCGGTTAACCACTGGTGGAGCGGGTCGGCGGGTGAGTTGGGGGATGGCGCGGAGCCGGGGGATGAGTTGGAGGGGCAGGGAAGGCTAGGAACGGCGGTGAAGCGGGTGGCCTTTGGCCGGGGCGATCGGGGCTTTGTTTTGCTCAACGGTGAGGCGGATCCCTGGGTGGCACGGGTGCCGACGGCTCTGCCAGCGGGAGACTATCGGGATTGGCTGACGGGGGAAATTGGGGGCGAGCTTGCCGAGGGGTCTGCCTCGATCGGGATGGGGGACCAGGGCGAGAATCCTGGTGTGGATTGGGCCGAGACTAACAGTGCGGATCAGGCCGAGGATCCCGCCGCGATCGTGGCGCGGGTGGATGCCCAAGGATACCTAATCGTCACCGTGCCCCCAGAGCAAGGGGTGGTGTTGGCGAGACCTTAGCAGGGCGGAAATTCTTTCCCTCTTTCTAGTGCAGGTATCTTGCTAGTGTGGGCATTTTGCTAGTGCGGGTATTTTGCTAGTGCGGGCATCTTGCCCGCGAGGTCAGCGAGACGCTCACACTTTGCCCGCGAGGTCAGCGAGACGCTCACACTTTGCCCGCGAGGTCAGCGAGACGC
>JBMTWK010000541.1:0-2986 GCA_049452395.1 Prochlorothrix sp.
ACCCTCCTCTACAACACCACCTATCGCCAAGCCATTGCCTTGCAGCGATCGGCCCACACCGCCCTCAATCAAATCCGTCGGGAACAAGCACTACCGGTCATTGAACACTACCAATGGATCGCAGGCGGTGCCGCCTTGGTTAATCCGGTGCCCAGCCTCGATCTTCTGGCAGCCGTGGCCATTAATGGCCAATTGGTCCTAGAAATCAGCCGCATTTACCAAAAGCCCCTATCCCTAGAACAGGGCCAAGAACTCGCAGCCACCCTAGGGGAATTGGTGGTGAAGTTGGGCCTCGTGGAGGTTTCAACCCAAGCCCTCGCCACAGCCTTTAAGGCCAATGGGCTGACCTTCTGGGCCGGAGCCGGTCTTCAGGGGGTGAGTGCCGCCTATCTGACGCGGATGGCGGGTCTAAGCTTAGTGGAGTATTTCGCCAACTTGGATCCAGCGGCGGAGGCCAGCCCCAACGCGATCGTGGCCCAACTCCAACCGCTCCTACACAAAGCCTTCTCAGCCCAGGGCCAACGGGAACGGCTCCAAGCCTTTGGCCAACAGGCGATCGCCCACCTCAAAGGCCAAACCCCCCAGAGCCAAACCCAAACCCCCGCCTCAGCCTAGTTTTCCCCTCCCAACTCCCCTGTTGTTGCCGGAGATATGTTGTTGCCGGAGACTCCAACCCCAGAAACGGCCTCTCCTCTGCTTTCCCTCAACCATAACTATCTCTGCATGGAAATCCTCCGGCAGTTGATCGCCCAGCCCCATAAGTTGAGACCGTATTGAGACATTACTGAGGCCCATCCATGCGTCCGTCTCACAGCAAGCGCCAGACCCTAGGCCGCTGGTTACTCGGCAACCAATCGGATCCGTCGGACTCCCCAGCCCAGCATCCCTGGTGGCAAGTCATGTGCTTAACCGGTGTGGACTACTTCTCCACCCTGGGTTACCAGCCGGGAATTGCGGCCCTGGCCGTCGGAGCCTTATCCCCCATCGCCACCTTAATTTTAATCCTCGTCACCCTGGGGGGCGCTTTACCCATCTACCGCCATGTCGCCGTTTTGAGTCCCCATGGGGAAGGCTCAATCTCCATGCTAGAGCGCCTCTTGCCGGGATGGCGAGGCAAACTACTTGTGCTGTTTTTGCTGGGGTTCGCCGTCACCGACTTCATCATCACCATCACCCTTTCCGCCGCCGATGCCACAGCCCACCTCATGCAGAACCCCTGGCTAGCCCCCATCCTCACGGGCCAAGCCGTCCCCCTGACCTTAATCCTCATTGCCCTGCTGAGTTCGGTCTTTCTCCAGGGTTTTCGAGAGGCGATCGACCTTGCCGTTGTTTTAGTCGGTCTCTACCTTGCGCTCAACCTTGTAGTCATGGGGATCGGGTTACAGCAGATTGCCCAGCAGCCGCAACTGTGGGCCAATTGGCAATTGGATTTGTCCCACCAAGGCAGCTTTTGGCACATCCTAGCCATCGCGACCCTGAGTTTCCCTAAATTAGCCTTGGGCCTGTCGGGATTTGAAACCGGGGTCGCCGTTATGCCCCTCGTCAAGGGCAAGCCCACAGACACCGAAGAGCAGCCCACCGCCCGCATTCACAATACCCATCGGCTGCTGACCCTCGTTGCTGTGATCATGAGTGGGCTACTGTTGGTGAGTAGTGTGGTGACAACGCTGCTCATTCCAGCCGCAGAATTCCAGAGCGGGGGCAAAGCCAGTGGCCGCGCCCTGGCCTATTTAGCCCACCAGTACCTCGGCAGCGCCTTCGGGTCTTTATACGACTTCAGCACGATCGCGATCCTTTGGTTTGCAGGCTCCTCGGCCATGGCCGGACTGCTGAACCTCGTCCCCCGCTATCTCCCCCGCTATGGCATGGCCCCCAACTGGGCCGGGGCTGTGCGCCCTCTCGTCTTGGTGTATACCGGGCTAGCCTTTGTGGTCACCCTGATTTTTCGGGCCAGCGTAGAGGCCCAGGGAGGAGCCTATGCCACGGGGGTCTTGGTCTTAATGACCTCCGCCGCCGTTGCGGTGCTGCTGGATAGAATCCGCCAGGGTTCCAAGGCGGGCACGATCGCCTTTGGGATCATCCTGCTGATTTTCTGCTACACCACGATCGCCAATATCTTTGAGCGGCCCGATGGCATTCAAATCGCCATGTTTTTTATTGCCGCCATGATTATCATCTCCCTCGTCTCCCGCGTCTTTCGCTCAACGGAGTTGCGGGTTGCGGGGATTGAGTTTGATGAGCAGGCCGATCGCATCCTCAATCGCTTATCGTCCTACCCGCTCCACCTCATCGCCCACCGCTACCGGGTCGGAACTCCCCAAGAATACGCCCAGAAAGCCCAATATACCTGCGAGGAAAATTCCCTATCCCTGCACCAATCCCTCATTTTCCTAGAGGTCCAGGTTGTTGATGCCTCCGCCTTTACAGATGTGATTCGGGTCAGAGGGCTAGAGGTGGGAGGCTATCAAATTTTGCGGCTTCAAAGCGCTGCGGTGCCCAATGCGATCGCCGCCTTGCTGCTGCACCTGCGCGATCGTAGCGGCTCCTTACCCCATGTCTACTTTGGCTGGACAGAAGGCAACCCGCTCCTCTATCTCCTGCGGTTTGTGGTCCTAGGGGAAGGGGATGTGCCGATCGTAACGCGGGAAGTCCTGCGCAAGGCAGAACCCGATCCAACCCGCCGCCCCAAGGTTCACGTCAGCAGCTAGAACATCAGCAGCTAGAACATCAGCAGCTAGAACATCAGCAGCTAGAACATCAGCAGCTAGAACGTTAGCAACTTAAACGACAGCAGCTAGAACATCAGCGACTTAAACGACGGCAGCTAAAAACACCAAAGCCCCCGGCCCTCCCTAAAATAGCGGGGCTGGAGGCTGGAGGCATTGGGCCAGTTACAAACCAGCCTGGGGCAAAGAGACCCTAGGGAGCATTCCACTTTAGAAGAATCTCGGTAGGGGTCGTGCCCCCGTGGCTCCCCTCTTCGAGC
>JBMTWK010000542.1:0-2980 GCA_049452395.1 Prochlorothrix sp.
TCGGGTCAGGCTGCTGCTCAGGTCAGGCTGCTGTTCAGGTCAGGCTACTTTCAAAGTGTAATCGACGACTGGCCCCGCTCGCGATGGCATCCGTTAGGCGACCGAGGAATAGGAGGAGGTGGGGGGGGTGCTGACTTGGCCGGTGAGGGATTGGGCCAACAGACGACGGTACAAGTCACTAAATTGGGCGGCAATCCGGCTCCAGCTAAACAGTTGGGTGGCCCGATCGGTGGAAGACTGGCGCAAACTGGCGGCCCAGGTGGGATTTTCCAAGACCCGCTGAATGGCCTGGGCTAGGGCGGCTTCGTCACGGGGGGGAACCAGCAAGCCTGTGGCTTCGTGGGCAATGGTCAGGGCTAGCCCGCCCACCTTGGAGGCGACCACTGGCGTGCCGCAGGCCATGGCCTCGATCGCCACCCAACCGAAGGGTTCATAGTGGCTGGGGATGACACAAACGTCGGCAGCGGAGTAGTACAGCGGCAGTTGCCCATGGGAAATATAGCCGGGAAATTGGGTGCGATCGGCCAAGCCCTGCTCCTGAATCATCGCCTCGACCCGTGCCCGTTCCTGCAACCCTTGGCGCACCTCTTCCCCGACTAAAACCAGTTGAAACTCTAGACCCATTGCCCGCAGTTGGGCCGCTGCATTGATCAGGGTCTCCAGCCCCTTATGGGGCGCAAATTGGCCAACATAGAGCAAAATTGTGCTGGCTTCATCAAATCCCAGGGCTTGGCGGGCTGAGGCTTGGGGCAGTCCCCGGAAATGTTGGGTATCGGTGCCGGAGGGGATGACTTCCACACTGCGGGAGGGTTGCGCCGAGGTTAGGGGCCGCAGGTAAGGTTGATTGTCCGGCGGGACTGTTACGACAATGCGATCGGCCTGCTGCCAAATCTGGGCTTCAACGGCTTGGCGAATGCTGGGGTCTGTCTCTGGCTCTGCAACGGGAATCCCCCCATCCGCCGTGGCATAGGCGGTGTGGACCCATTGGCCGTTGCTGCTCTGCTTCCACTGCAAGCCCCACTGACCCGAAATCCAGTCGCTGGTGTGGATAATGGGGTAGTTGGCCCCTTCTTTGGCCTGAAAAGTCTGGAACGCGGCCTGAAACTTGGACCAAATGGGGGGATTGACCGCAGTGCCCAACTGCTCTAGGGCCAGTGGATCCAAACCGGGCAAACGAACGGTACGGCAGTAGTCCCCGTGGTGAACTTGGGTCGCTTGCTCCGGCGATCGCCGTGCGGTAAATAAATCCACCTGCCAACCCACCGCAGCCAGGGCTTCCCCCAACTGCCGCATATAGTAGACCTCAGGCCGAGTTTTACCCGCTTCGAGGTCACCGGCAGGGTCTGCGGCAAGGGAGAATAGGGCGATCGATTGTCGAGACATATAAACCAGGGGTGAAGGGACTGAAAGCGTGCCTTGCGCTGCAAAGACAGGACCGTAACGCTGCGGTACTGGACTGTAATGACACACTTCTTAAGGAAAAATTAAGCAAATTATATCCTGGAGCTTTCACTTCAGGGGGCGGGCGGCCCCAGGGGAGTATCCCACTTTAGCGATTTAATCGACCTGGTAGGGGCAATCCCCCCGTGGTTGCCCTGATTTTGGGCCAAAGAGGGTCGGCACGGGGGCACGACCCCTACCAAGCTCTTCTAAAGTGGGATGCACCCGGCCCCAGGGAACGGACCTTGAAACTTGTTGCTCCCCAGGATAATGGTGCATCCTAGGGGTGGAGACATCTGGAAATTTGGTGCCATGAAACACTATCTACCCTGGATTTTGATTGGAACGGTTTTGTTTATTGCAGGGGGAGACAAGGTACTGCCCGATCCCCTGGGGCAAGCCAGTGCCCAAAGTCGCCAAGCCATTAATAATGCATTGGTGGGGGTTTTTCCCAGTTGGGAACCGAAAACGGACCCCAATGAGCGGACGGAGAAGGCGATCGAGGCGGAATCCCAGTAGCGGGGTCTGGCCTGCCGAAGCTGGGCTAGGGGCGTGTTTGCTCTAGGGGCTGAAAGCCTTGGGCCAGACTGTAGAACAGGGGGTAATAGCTGGAAAATTCAGCGCTGGGGCTGGTGCCTTGCCAGTGAAATTCTCGATCGTCGAGTTCCACATATAAATGGACGGTACTTGTCTCAAAGCCAATTTCAACACTCAATTCCCCCAAATGGCCCGATTGGGTCACAAAGTTGGGTTCAAACACTGCGTCCTCTGGGGTCGTGGTCGGAACCTGGAAGGCAAGCGCTGAGGGGCCGCTAGGGCTGGTTGCACCTTCCGAGGAGGCAAGGGCCGCACAGTCTCCCGTGGTGCAGTCCCAGAGGGGAGTGCCGGAGGTTGGGGTTTGGAAGCGGGAGCGCGGTTGCTGGGGGTCGGGGGCTGTGCCCGGTTCTAGGGGCCGATAACTGGCCCAGCCTCGCACTTCAATCTCAGGGTTGTCGGGGTGAATAAATGCCTGACCATCGCCGTTGCCGGGGGCGGGGGCTTCTGTCCAGTGGCTGGGATGGGGAAATTCAAAGGCGAAGCGATCGTTGTGGTACACCGTGACGGGGGTGCTGGTTTGGTTGCTGAAGACGAGGGGAACACTTTGGCAACCCAGTTGCAAAACTCCCAAACCGAGGCTCAGCCAGAGGGCTGGTCTTAGGGTGTGGCGGGGGCTGGCAGGTTGGGCGGGAGCGGGGGGGAAGGTTTGGGGAATCGGCATGGGATTTGGGGACGATCGGGGTGTAGCCGATCGCTACCCCAGCTTGGGGCAGGATTCAGGACTGTATGGGACAGTTGGGTAAGTGGCGATCGGCGGGGCGACGAGGTTGTCGCGATCGCCAGAATTTGCCATTGCCCTGCCTTGGTGTTTATGTACTACTTTAAGGCTAGAAGAAAACGGGATTTGGGAAATCTTTGCGATTTTGGGAATACCCTGCTTCCATCACATCAGTCGCTAGGCTTTGCTTTCTCCTCTTGCGTCGCGTTGTAGTCGCCCATGATT
>JBMTWK010000543.1:0-2979 GCA_049452395.1 Prochlorothrix sp.
ACCGCTCCAATCCACTGAGCCTGGGGCATGACCGCTAAAAAGGTCTGCAGGTGCTCCGCTGGCAGTCCCAGCACCAGTTCAAAGTCTTCGCCGCCATATAAACACCATTCCACCGCTTGGGCTTCCCCCACTGTATCGGCTAAACCAGGAGGGAGGGGAAGTTGGGCGCGATCGAGAATAGCCCCTACACCACTGGCTCGGCACAGTTGCAGCACCGCATCCGCTAAACCATCACTACTGTCCATGCCCCCTAAGGATCGCTGGGGACTAAGCCGATCCTGGATCGATCGCAGGGGGGATAACACCTCTAAGCGGGCCTGGGGATATTGGTGCGCTTGAATCCAACGATCGCTCTGCTCCGTATTCCGATAAATTTCCCCCAGTAGAACCGCCAGTCCGGCGCGGGAGGCACCGTGAACCCCCGTCACCACCAGTTGATCCCCCACCTGCAAGCCATGGCGGTATAACACGTATTGAGTTGGGGCTAAGCCGAGGGCTGTAATGGCGATCGTCGGGGTAGCGGATCGGCAGAGATCTCCCCCTAAAATGCCTTTACAGAGGGAATTTTGCTGCTTACGGCCATGCTGATCTAGACAGCGAGTCATGCCCTGATAGAGGTCTAGCACCCAAGCCAACGGGCAGGAAGCCGGTAAGGCTAATCCCACCGTAATGCCCAGCACCTCCGCCCCCATTGCCGCCAAGTCCGAGAGGTTGGCCGCCACCGCTCGCCAGCCCACCGCATCCGCTGGAGTGGTGGCGTTACTAAAATGCACCAGATCCACCAGAACATCGGTGGTGACCACAAGCTGCGACCCAAAGGTTGACAGTAAAGGGGCTAGACCCACCGCCGCCGCATCATCTCCCACTATGTCTGAGGGGCAAAACCCTTGGAGCAGTTTGAGGAGATCCTGCTCTCCATAATCTGCGATCGTACCGTTCATTTGGGTTCTTCCATGGTCATTGAGTATCTTACCTTTCAAGTTGCGCCCGCAGATCAAGCCACCTTTCTGCACTGGGACGATCGCCTCTGGACACCGGTACTCTCCCAACAACCGGGGTATCAGGGCAAAGAAATCTGGCGCGATCGAGAGACTCCTCACCAGATCCACATCGTGATTCGTTGGCAGAGTTGGGAACAGTGGCAAAATATTGATCCCGATCTGCTCCAGGCCACAGAACAAGCCTTTCAAGACGCGCTCCAGGCTGCGGATTGTCCTTACCAATTCCGGGGTTGCCAGGGGTTAGAACTTCTGCCGATTCATTGCTAGGATGATGCAAGAACAGACTTAAACCCTTTACCCCTCGGTGTCCCGATCGCTCTATGCCCCTCTCCCGCCAATTGTGGTTAATCATCGGTGTGATTGTCATTTTGGCGATGATGTTGTGGCTGATTAGTGCGCTGCAACGCCTCTACTGGCAGTTATCCTACACCTCTCCCGTGCTGGCGGCCCTCCTGGTACTCCTCCTCATTGTCCTGGTGGGGGTGCTCATTTTTGCCTTTCTCTATTACAACAATCTCTTCCGGTTGGGGGGTGGCCCCGTTTCCCGTCCCTCGATCGCGGTGCCCCCCGTTAAAACCGATGCCGCCCAAGCCAACCTCAAAGCCCTAGAGCAGCAAGTTTCCCAAATTCAAGACGAGGTGGCCCGCCAAGCCCTGTTACAACGATCGCGTCAAATTTCCCAGGAGTTAGAACGTCGAGAACTGCGGCTGGTGGTGTTTGGCACCGGCTCAGCGGGGAAAACCTCCATGATTAATGCCCTGTTTGGCCGCATTTTAGGGGAAGTGGGGGCTCCCATGGGCACCACCACCGTGGGAGTCACCTATCGGCTGCAACTGCAAGGGATTCAGCGGGATTTGCTCATTACCGACACCCCGGGTGTCCTCGAAGCGGGGGAAGGGGGAAGCCTGCGGGGGCAAGGGGCGCGGCAACTGGTGGTGGATGCAGATTTAATTTTATTCGTCACCGATAACGACCTGCGCCAGTCGGAATTTAGATTGCTAGAGGCTCTGGTCTCCCTGGGTAAACGATCGATCCTCGTCTTCAACAAAACCGATCGCTATCCCGAAGCCGATCGCCAGACCATCCTGCAGTCCTTACAACAACGGGTGCAGGGGCTGATGAATCCCCTGGATGTGGTGCCCATCGCGGCCCGTCCCGATCCGGTGCAACTGGAAAGTGGCGATCCCTATTCTCCAGAGCCGGATATTCTGCCCCTGATTCGCCGCATTGCCATCGTCCTGCGGGCCGAGGGGGAAGATTTAATTGCCGACAATATCCTCTTGCAATCCCAGCGTTTAGGGGAAGAAGCCCGCAAAATTATTGATGCCCAGCGACGGCGACAGGCGGACAAAGTGGTGGATCAATTTCAGTGGATTAGTGCGGGCATTATTGCCGTGACCCCCCTGCCCATTGTGGATTTATTGGGAACCGCAGCGGTCAATGCCCAGATGGTCGTGGAATTGGGACGCATTTACGGCTGCGAGATTAATCTAGAGCGGGGCCGGGAATTAGCCCTGTCCTTAGCCAAAACCCTCGCGGGTCTGGGCCTCATTAAAGGCTCCACCCAACTGATTGCCACCTCCCTCCAGGTCAACGTCGCAACGATCGTTGTGGGGAGAGCGATTCAAGGGGTGACCGCCGCCTACCTGACCCATATTGCGGGCCGTAGTTTCATTGAATATTTCCGCCAAAACCAGGACTGGGGCGATGGCGGCATGACCGCCGTAGTCCAGGAACAATTTAAGCTCAATCGCCGCGATGAATTTCTGCGCAGCTTTATCCAAGATGCCGTCACCAAAGTGATCCAACCCCTAACGGACAGCCTCGATCGTTCTGCAGTCCCTCGATCAGACACCACTCCCTTACTGCCCGTCTCCACCACGGCCCCCTTCACCCCCGTCCTTCCGGACTACGATCGGCCCCCTGTGCCCCTGCCCCTGGAACGCCCTCGGGTGCAAGATGACTGGGGGGAAAACGA
>JBMTWK010000544.1:0-2976 GCA_049452395.1 Prochlorothrix sp.
AGTGGGATGCACCCCCGTGGTTGCCCGGTTTGTGTGTTGCCCAGATCCGAAGAGGGGAGCCACGGGGCACGACCCCTACCAGGGAAATTGGGGGGGGATTGGGGCAGAATTGGGGCGGGATTTGGAAAGCATTTAGGCTCCAGTAGGGAGATCCACACTTCGATCGGGGGCCACCCTAGCTGTGAAAAACGGATCGATCGCCAGACCATAGGAAAAGGGATAACCTGCGATCGTTATGGGTCCAGGCGATTGCCGATCGAGCACCGTAGCCCGCCAGAGGCTGACCCACAGTATCGATCGCACCCCTCACCCCCTCCGTAACTGGAGATAATCACTACTGGGATACTAAGAGGCAGCGCGTATGACTGTATTGGAAAAAGGCCAAATTACAATCCATACCGAAAATATTTTTCCAATCATCAAAAAATCCCTCTACTCCGAGCATGAAATCTTCCTGCGGGAATTGGTTTCCAACGGCGTGGATGCCATGAACAAGCTCAAAATGGTGAGCTTATCTGGGGATTTCCAGGGAGCGACGGGGGATTTAGAGATCAGTATTACGATCGACAAAGATAAGAAAACCCTCACGATCTCCGACAACGGCATCGGCATGACCGCCGACGAGGTGAAAAAGTATATTAACCAAGTGGCGTTCTCCAGTGCCGAGGAATTTATTGAGAAATTCAAAGGCCAAGGGGCTGACTCCATCATTGGCCACTTTGGTTTAGGGTTCTATTCTTCCTTTATTGTCGCCAAAGAAGTCGAAATTGATACCCTTTCTTACCAAGAGGGTGCAAAGGCTGTGCATTGGCGCTGTGACGGCTCCCCCAGTTTTGAGTTAACGGACTCCGATCGCAGCGATCGCGGCACCAGCATCATCCTGCACCTGCAAGAGGAAGAAGAAGAATTCCTCGAACCGGCCCGGATTCGCAGCCTGATCAAGCGCTACTGTGACTTCATGCCCTTCCCCATCAAGCTAGAGGGCGAAGTGGCCAACAAGCAAAAGGCCATCTGGCGGCAGTCTCCCCGCGACCTCACCGATGAGGACTATCTCGAATTTTACCGCTATCTCCATCCGTTCCAGGAAGATCCCCTGCTGTGGGTTCACCTCAACACCGATTACCCCTTCCTGGTCAATGGCATTCTCTATTTCCCCAAATTGCGCCCCGATGTTGATATCACCAAGGGGGAAATCAAACTGTTCTGTAACCAGGTCTTTGTCAGCGACCACTGCGAAGAGGTGGTTCCCCGCTTTCTCCTGCCCATGCGCGGCGTGATCGACAGCCCCGATATTCCCCTGAATGTCTCCCGCAGTGCGCTCCAGGTCGATCGCAAGGTGCGCAGCATTGCCAACTTTATTGCGAAAAAGGTGGGCGATCGCCTCAAGGAAGTCTATCGGGACGATCGGGCTGCTTATATCAAGAGTTGGCAGGATTTAGGCACTTTTGTTAAATTTGGTGCCCTCAACGACGATAAGTTCCAAAAACAAGTCGAAGCGTTTATTATCTACCGCACCACTGCCGCCCTAGGGGATACCGCAGCCAGTGACGCGCCCAAGGTGGAAGTCCAGGCCAATGCCGATGATCCCTGGCAAGATACCTCCAGCGCTGGAACGACCGTCGCCAAGGACGACAAGGGCTATTGCTACACCACCCTGGCGGAGTATTTGGAGCGCAACCAGGCCAAGCACGAAAACCGCGTTTACTACGCCACTGATGAGGCGACCCAAGCCACCTACATTGAACTGCACAAAAACCAGGGCATTGAAGTCCTGTTCTTGGATTCCTTCATTGATTCTCACTTTATCTCCTTCCTGGAGCGGGAGCATTCCGATGTCAAGTTCCTGCGGGTAGACTCGGACTTGGATGAGAGCCTGATGGATCAGGACAAAGCCAGCGAGATTGTGGATCCCAGCACCAACAAGACCCGCAACGACCAAATTAAGGAGCTATTTGAGCAGGCTATTAATAAGCCGCGCATCAATGTGAAGGTCCAAGCCCTGAAGGGGGATGATGCTGCGCCTCCGGCGATGGTGCTGCTGCCGGAACAGACCCGCCGAATGCAGGAAATGGTCGCGATGATGCAGCAGGACTCGATCCAGTTGCCCGATGACCATGTTCTGATGGTGAACTCGAACCATCCCCTGATTCAAAACCTGATGACGATGAGCCAGGGCAGTATCATCACCAGTTCGGGTCAGTCGGCTTCGGGTGAGTTGGCGACGGCTTTGTGTCAGCACATTTATGACTTGGCGCTGATGGCCCAAAAGGGCTTTGATGCGGAGGGCATGAAGGGCTTTGTGGCTCGATCGAGCCAAGTGCTGACCCAACTGACCCAGCGCTAGGCCGATCGGTCCCGGTTGTGGGGCAGGGTTCCAGGCCGATCGCTGGCCCGATCGTGGGTGGGATGGGCCTGGGGTCTGTCCTTATGCCCCCCCAGTGAGGGGCAATTTGCCGGATCAGGCCGTATCAGGTGGTATCCGGTAGCCATGTATACTAATGCCGGGACTTTCTGTATTACCTCATCTAAAGCGAATTTAACCCTATGAACATCGGCGATCGGGTTCGAGTCAAAACCTCCGTGGTGGTCTATCACCACCCGCAGCAGCGGAACCAGCCCTGTGAGTTGCAGGGCTTAGAAGGGGAAATTGTGGGGCTTGCCCATGAATGGAAAGGCAAAGTGATTAGTGCTAACTTCCCCCTTCAGGTGCAATTTGAACCCAAGTTCCGCGCTCACCTCCGGGAAGACGAACTGGAAATCGTTGGGTAACGTCCCCCGTTGCTCTTCAGTCTCCCTTTACCTGGGGGAAACTCGGCTTTTCCCCCTCACTCCCCCCACGGGGTTTAAGTTTGGTGACTGAGATATAGCAAAGTGTAGAGAAACTTAGAAAAACTTATCAAAATATATTAAAACGTATTCAAAAAACCGTGCAGGCGCATCCCCATGATTACAGGTGAGTTGAAGTCGAAGGTTGAT
>JBMTWK010000545.1:0-2975 GCA_049452395.1 Prochlorothrix sp.
AAACAGTTTAATTATAAGGCTGAATGTTTACTTCAAGTCTAATTGCGGAATCTTAATGACAGGGCAGTTTTGGGGGAACTAGGGGGGTAGAAAGGACTCCAAGGGTGACGGGATCATCTTACTGTGGAAGATTCTGGGTAGGGATCATGCCCCTAGGGTTCTTTTCTTGGGGCCAAAGCTAGGGCAATTACGGAGGGTTTAGCCCTATTTAATTGGTGAAACTACACGATCGGCTGCGATCGGATCTTTTATTTACAAAAGTCAACATAACGTAAGATTAATCCATGATTAACGCAGACTTTAATCACTCAAAACTTGCTAACCATGAAGATATTTTACTTCAGGGGGAAAGGCGAGCCGATTGCAAATCGGCCATCCCAGGGAGATTCTTGATCGGAAGCGTCCTCACCCCCTAGCCTGATCCCAGGGCGGGAGATGGGCACACGATCGCTTTTGATCTGTCTCTTCCTCTGCCTGGGATTTACCGGAGATTCACCGGGGATATGCCTGAGATCGGCCCGATTTCCTACGATCTGCTGAGTGTGAGCGCACCTTAAAGCAATCCAAAAGAGGGCAGGGCACGATACATTAAGAGGCGTACTGCTTCGCGCCCGCTTTTCTTTATACGTTATCCATGGCCGATCGCCGCCTCTCCCTGCTGTTAGTGAGTCCCGATGCGCTGGTTCAACTGGGCCTGCAAGCGGTCCTCAACGTTTCCGATCTCTTCCAAATCCGCACTACAACAGCGACTTTGGGCGCAACGCTGGCGGAGTGGCAAAGTATCGGACCGGGGTTGCTGGAGGCGGGTAGCCTGAGTCCTGAGGATCCCGTGGTTGTGATTGTGCAAAACCAGGACTGGGGATCCCTACTGGCTGACTTGCTGCTTTTGGGCCAAAATCCGACTACTCCGCCCCTGCGGCCCCTGCTGTTGGGCACTCCCCCCAGTCTGGCCGCCATCCGCCAAGCCCAAGCGCTGGGTGCCCAGGGCTACTGCCTCCCCACGGTCAGCCCGGAGGTGTTGCTGCATTTAGTGGAGGTGGTGGCGACAACGACGGCCTGGGTTGAGGATCCCGGTGCGGCGGCCCTGCCCAGCAGTTTCGATCGGACTGCGCCTTTCCCCCAACCCAGCCCAGACCCCGGCCCAGTCATCCCCCTAGTCCAAACCTGGCTCCATCCCCTGTTGCGATCGGGCCTCACCCAAGTGCAAGCTGCCCTGGACCAAACCCCCCCGCCCCAACTCGACCCGACGGCCCGCCCCTGGAGTACCCCTTGGCTTAATCAACGCTTGGTTGCAGGGCAGTGGCGCGAACTGCAAGCGGCTCAGTGGCTGCTGCAACAGTCCCTCCGGGCAACGGGTTTTACGCTGCCCCCCACGGTTGCCCCCCAGTCGGGCATGGAGAGCGGTGGGGTGGATGGGGGCGATCGGCCTGCGTTTGCTTTGGCGACGACTTGGAACGCGATCGATCGGCGCGTGGATCCTCGCAGCCCAACGGGTCAAACAAATCCAACAGATCCAATAGATCTCACAGATTCAACAAACCCCAATCCACGCGATTGCCCCGCCGCCGATGGTAGTGCCCTCAATCCTAGGGTTCCCGATCGCCCCGCCGATCGGGCTGACTCTGCGGCCCTCGGTCCTGGGAACGGGTCTACCCCTTCCCCCACGGAGGGCAGTGGCGCTAACCGTCTTGCGGGCGATCGTGCTGCGGCGGAATCCTCTGCTTTCCCCAGCGCGGCTTCCCTGACTCCCCTCGATCGTCGCCTCGATCGCTTTTGGTCGCCGGATGCTGTGCCCGATCCCGCCCAAGTCCAAGCCTGTGTCATGGCCCAACTGCGGGAGTGTTTCCAGCATTATCCCCTCCACAACACCACTGCCATTCCCCTGGAAATTGACATTCTACGCACAGAAAAGCAGCGAGAATTGCTGTTATTGGTGCTCCAGTGCTGGGATGAGCAGCTTATCGTCCTGCGTCGAGACTATCCGACCCTCGATCGGGATCTCCCCCTGCTGTCCCAATGGATTCAAGACTTGTGGCAGGACACCCTCACCCGCTTTTTGCAGCCCTACGGCGACCTGCCCTTGGAAACCCCCACGGATTTCTCGGTGCCCTGGGGCACTCCCCCCACCTTAGACTTTGACCCTAGTTTTAATCGCCTCAATTTGGTGTCTGAACTGCTCCAGGCTCTTAATACTGTCGATCGCTCGGTTTTGCAATCCATTCCCCAGGCTAATCTCATTTTTTCGGCTCTTCTCTGGGGCACTCCTGTCGCTCTGGATGGAGTTCCCTACCGCGTCTCCGCCCCCGAAGCCCTCGATCGCCTAGTCCTACTGGGGCAAAACCTGATGATTACGATCGCCAACGGCGTAATTCAACCCCTCCTCGATCGCTTTGGTCACCGGGAGTTGATTAAACAAACCCTCTACCGGCAGCAACTGCTCTCCACCCGCGAAGTCGAACGCTTCCGCAATAATCTCTCGTGGAAGTACCGCGTGGTGCTCTACTGGGAAACCCCCCGCAATATCTATGAAAGTCGCCACTGGCTGTGGGGCCTCGATCGCCAAGGGCTGCGGCGCTACAGCATCTACTCCCCCCGTCACCCCGAACTGAATAACCTAACCCGTTCCCAAAAAACCTATACTCTGCTGCTGGAGTTTCGGGATGCGATCGCCCCTCGGCTGCAAGCCTTGACCGCTTGGGTGGGCAGCGGAGTGGTCTATGTCCTCACCCAGGTGGTTGGGCGGGCGATCGGCCTCGTGGGGCGAGGAATTTTGCAGGGAATTGGGGCTTCCTGGGGCGATCGACGCTTCTAAACCCACAACAAGAACAAACATTACTCTCTTCAAAGTCTTGTGAAAAGACTGCTAAGGTTCCTAAACTGACTGCCTTTTAGGCAATTGATCCGTTACTGTGAAAACAGAGACTTCAGAGTCCATCCCACTTTTGCAAATTAACCGCTGGGGTAGGGGCAAACCC
>JBMTWK010000546.1:0-2963 GCA_049452395.1 Prochlorothrix sp.
CCCCCCCCCCCCCCCCCCCCCCCCCCCCCCCCCCCCCCCCCCCCCCCCCCCCACAGAGGAACGGTAACGAGGAGGACGGAGAAAAACGCTGGCCCAAGGGCCAAACACCTCAAAACAGAGAGAACATCATCAAGGTTAGAACTAAACTGCCCCCCTCAGGCCAGAGGCCAGAGACCAGAGGGCTATCCCCTACCCTGACCTCCAGGGATGCAGCCCCTCAACTGACCAGTTGCAACAAACTCGCCACCAGTTGGTCGGGGGAAAAGGGCTTGGTGAGATACAAATCAGCCCTAGCACTCTCCGGGGGCGGGGCCAAGGCTCCATCGGCGGTCGCATTCACCAGGGCGAGGATTTTGAGGTTGCGGGTTTGGGGCGATCGGCGCAGACCTTGGATAATTTCCACACCCCCCCCAGTCACGGCTAGGTTCGTCACCACGGCCACCGGACAGAGCAACTCCACCTGCTCCACGGCGGTGGATCCATCCACCAACCAAATGACCTGATACCCCGCTGCCGTCAACAGTTCACAAATTAGTGTAGCGGTCTCCTCGTCATCCTCCAACAGCACCACCTGCCCACCAGAGGATAAAATCGGCGGCGAAGGCGGCACTTCAAGGGGTAGCGTCATTTTGGGGGTGCAGGGCGGTATCCAAATTGTAAACTTGGACCCCCGGCCCACAGTGGATTCCAGGGCAATATTCCCCCCATGTAGCTCCACAAACTGCTTGGTCAGGGCCAACCCCAGCCCCAGCCCCCCATGTTCCCGAATGCGGGAATTTTCCAACTGCTGAAATTTTTGGAACAGCAAATGTTGTTGCTCCTCCGGAATCCCAATGCCCGTATCCTCCACCTGCACCACCGCCAGTTCCCGCTCCCGCCACAGCCGCACCACCACCTCCCCCTCCGGCGGTGTGAATTTAATGGCATTGCTGATCAAGTTGGTCACCATTTGCTGAAAGCGGCGGGCATCGGCCAGAAAGACATCCTGGGAGTCTGCCAGGGACATTTCCAGGTGGATCTGTACCTGGGCCGATCGGGCTTGGTCCTGGAAGAGTTGGACAATGCTGCGGACCGTGCGCTCTAGGGAAAAACTGCTGGGATTGAGGACGGTTTTGCCCGCCTCCAGTTGGGACAGTTCCAGGATGTCGTTAATAATCGAGAGCAGGTGTTCGCCGCTGTCGTGGATGGTTTGGAGGTAGTTGCGTTGGCGCTGGGTTAGGGAGCCAAAGGACCACCGCAGCAGGGTCGAAGACATGCCGATAATGCAGGTGAGGGGGGTGCGCAGTTCGTGGCTCATGGTGGCCAGAAAGTCGCTCTTGGCGCGGTTGGCGGCCTGGGTCACCGCAAGGGCATCCTGGAGGTCTTGGGTATAGGCTTGGACCCGCTCTTCGAGGGTTTGGGTTTGGGTTTGGAGGGCTTGGTAAAGTTGGCTTTGGTAAACGGCGATCGCCAGGTGTTCGGCAATCTGCTCCAGCATCGATCGCTCATCCTCAGACCAAGGCCGGGGGCCACTGCATTGGTGCACCGTCAGCAGCCCCCACAGATGGCCCTGCACCAAAATCGGGGTAGTCATGCGCGATCGCACCTGCATTTGGCGGATCAGGGGCAACAGCAGCGGATCGTCACCATACACCTGTTCCATATCCGTCACCCCCACCCCAGAGCCTTGGTTAAAGGCCCACCAATCGTCCACTTCATGGAACACACAGGGCTGCACCTGGGGATCGAGCACCGAGGGCACCCCATCCACGGCCAAGGCTTCAAAGGCTTGGTAATGTTCCGCCAAGACCCCCCGGCAATTGGCCAAGGGCGCGGTTGCATCCAGGCTGGGCAACAGCCGTTCTCGCAATTGCTCTGGCTGGAGCCAACGGGGCTGGCCCTGTGCCCCCACCTCAAAGCGATAAATCACCACCCGATCGACCTCCAACAGCCGCCGCACTTCCACGATCGCCGTGTTGAGGATGGTTTCCAGTTCCAGGGTCTGGCGAATTTGGGCTGTTACCTGCGCCAGAAGCTTTTCTTGGTTTAAGCGCCACTGAAGCGCCTGTTCCAGGGGCTGACACACCGAAACACAGTCGTAGGGCAGAGCAGGGTTAGAAAATTGGCTGGTGGCGGGGTCAAAGCGTTGGGTCAGGCCATTGACCACCGCAAACAGCAGGGCTTCATGGTAGGCCGTAGTACTGGGGGGCAGGGTCTCCATCCCCTCGATCGCCCCCACGGCGGGCAAACCCACAGCGGGCAAACCCACAGCAGACAAACCCGCAGCAGACAAACCCGCAGCAGACAAACCCGCAGCACCGGACCCCCCCGCCGCCAAGGCTATGGGATCGGTAGCAGCCGGAGCCACCGCAGAGGTCGCCGCCGCCGAATCTGCCCTAGAAGCCGCTGGAGAAGCTGCCGAAGCTGCCGTGGTGAGCTGATGCCACTCTTGCCACAGGGCTGAGTCGGGGAAGAACTGGCCCAAGGTTTGGCCAAAGTCCGCGATCGCGCGGGGGTCAAAGGTCAGAAAGCAGGGCTGAGGCTGGCTGAGGGGTTGGGGAATGGGTTGAGTGCTGGGGGAACCGCCCAAGAGCAGCGCTTGGAGGTGGGGGCTGTAGAGGAGGAGGAAGGCCCGATCGATCGGCGACTGCCGCGCCTCATCCGGTAGCGGTTGGAACTGGCGATCGTTGAGAATCAGCGCGTGGATCGATCGGCCAAAGTCCTGAAATATCTGCCGCAACTGATCAAACACAACGGGAGAGAGATGGCAATCAAGGGAAGATTGTAGACCCAGCATAAGATTGAAATGACATGTAAATCAGGCACAACAAGGGAACGCCCCTAGGTTGGATCCCTCAGAACATCAACGGATCCGTGGCGGGATTGCCGACTCGTTGTTGAATCTTAGCAGGGGTAACTTTTCTGACCCTAAGGCTATAGCAATTCTAAAGACCTATTAAATACCTCTTTAGACCGGTTGCAAC
>JBMTWK010000547.1:0-2953 GCA_049452395.1 Prochlorothrix sp.
TGCTTCGTCGTCAGCCAGGTCACTCGCCGCTTGGTAGTCCTCTAGGTCTGGGGTGAGTTCCTTCATGCTGGCCATGGCGGCTGCGATCTTGTCGGCTTCGACTTGGGCCTTCTCCGCTTCGGCTTCTTCGGCGCTGATCCATTCGATCGCGTTGTGCTCCGCACACCACTCCAACACCTTGCGCTGCTGGATTTCAAGCTGCAACATATCCCGCAGATTGGCAACATTGATCTTCTTGGTGTCTTTGACAGTCTGCAACAGGGTCGCTAGCTCAAAATCGACTTCCTCGCTGGGGACTTTGAGGGACTCTAGGCGGGCAACTTCCTGAACCGCCAGGGTTTGCTTGAGGGATTCGATCGCCTGGGGTTCCATGCCCTTGATCAGGTGCTTGAGGGTCTCGGCGTTCAAAACGCCGCTGAGGTCTTGCCCATTTTGCTTCAGTTCCGACAGCATTTGGTTGAGCAGGCGCTTGGCTTCTTCCTCAATCAAGGTGCGGGGGAATTCTGCCTCCAGTTGCTGACCCAGGGCGACAATGATGGCCTGATTTCTGTTGGATTCTGCGGTGGCCTCTGCTTCAGCCTTAAAGCGCTCTTCCAGCTTATCCCGCAGGTCCTGAAGGCTCTCATACTGGAGATTTTGGGCAAATTCATCGTCCAGGACGGGGAGTTCGCGGCTCTTGAGTTCATAGAGCGTGATGGTGAAACAGGCTTTCCGGCCTGCCAAGCTGGGATCGGCGTAGCCCTCCGGAAAAGTGGCTTCTACTTCCTTGGTTTCTCCGGGCTGCATCCCCACAATGCCTTCAACAAAGCCCGGAATCATCTGCCCTTCGGAGAGATCCACCTGCATATTGGTAGCGGAGGCGTTGGGAATTTCGGGATCTTCGTCCTCTTCGGGTTCCTGGAAGCGCCCAGAGAAGTCCACCACGGCCACATCACCCATGGCTGCGGCCCGATCTTCCACCGGTACTAGGGTGGACATTTGCTTGCGTTGGTTTTCGATGACCCGATCGACGATCGCCGGATCGTAGGGATTCTCGACGGCCTTGATGGTGAGGTCGGTGTACTGGTTGAGGGTCAGTTCGGGAAAGACATCGGCGGTGAGCTTAAAGGTGAAGGGGTCACCGGGGGTATAGCGATCGAGGAGGGCTTCAAAGCTGTCGGGGAAGCTGTAGTTCCCCAAAACCGGGATTTTTTCGGCTTCGGTTGCCTGTTTCACGGCTTTGTCGAGGATTTCCTCCAGAGCCTTGGCTTTGATGTGACCGGGGCCAACTTGCTGAACGAGTACTTTTCGGGGAACTTTCCCCTTACGAAACCCTGGAATCCGTACCTGCTGGGCCAATTGCTTTAGGGTTGACTCATAAACTTTACCCGACAACTCGGCGGGCACCTCAATTTCAAGCTGAATTTGGCTAGCGGGGAGCTTTTCCTGGGTAACTTTCATGGGTTGTGATGGTACGGGATAACGATCGGGGCTACAGTTGGGATTGCGGTGGGAAGGATGAGAGAGTGCCCCGGCAGAGTCAAGGCGGCTTTGCGATCCCAAACAGATCCCACAACAAGGCGGTTCTGTTCTTCTGTTCTATAGAACACCGCAGTGGACGATCCTAACCCAAAGTGCTGCCTTCTCACCATCCCCCGCAAAAACTTTAAGGTTTGAACCCTGCTTTCCCCGATCCAACCCACCCCAGAGCCATGCCCCGCAAAGCACAACCGTCCCCAACCCCAAACCCACCCTCAGCCGACTCCCCTGCCGCTGCCCCCAGCCTAGACGGGGCGATCGCGGGGGCCGATCGCCCTGAGGACGCGACCCGTTCTGACGCAACGGCAACCCCTGAAGCAGAACCCCTAACCTCCTGGCACTACGAGGCGGCAGTGGCGGAAGTTGAGGAGATTGTGGCCCAAATTGAGGGGGGCGAGTTGGAGTTAGCGGCGCTGTTCGATCGCTTTGAAACGGCAGTCCAGCGCCTGCGCCAGTGCGAAGCCTTTTTGAACCAGAAGCAGCAACAGATGGATCTCCTCATTGAGACCCTAGACCCCGATTTTTAAGCCATTTTGCGATGACCTACCCCCTATCCGTTCAGATCCAAGGCGCTGGGCCGCCCTTGCTCTGTCTCCATGGCCATCCCGGTTCAGCAGCCTGTTTAGAGGTGTTTACTCAGGCATTGGGCGATCGCTTTCGGACGATCGCGCCGGACCTGCGGGGCTACGGGCGCAGTCGCTACCGGGAGCCATTTGGGATGGAAGACCATCTGACGGATTTAGAGGCACTGCTCGATCGGGAAAATATCGGGGATTACTGGATTTTAGGCTGGTCTTTGGGGGGAATTCTGGCCATGGAGTTAGCCCTGCGCCAAGGGCAGCGGGTACAGGGGCTGATTCTCATTGCAACGGCGGCGCGGCCCCGCAGTGATCACCCCCGGACGGGACTGCGGGAGGATGTCTATACAGGGCTGGCTTCGGTGGTGAATCTGGTGGTTCCCGGTTGGCGCTGCAATATTGAGGTTTTGGGCCGTCGATCGCTCTACCGCTACTTAATTCAGCAGCAAACCCCCGAAACCTACCGCTATCTTGCCCGCTATGCCTTTGGGGCCTATCTACAAACCTCACCAGCGGCCCACCGTGCCCTCGGTCAGGCCCTGCGCCAAGGCTACGATCGCCGCCCCCATTTAGCCCAAATTACCTGTCCCTGCTGGGTTGCAGCCGGAGCCGCCGATCGCCACATCACCCCCGCCAGCAGCCAAGAAACCGCCCAACTCCTGCCCCAGGCCACCTGGCAACTCTACCCCGATGTCGCCCACCTCTTCCCCTGGGAAATTCCCGATCGGGTTATTCTGGATTTGCGCCACTGGCTCGATTCCCTAGCCAGCCCCTCTTCAAGTGTCTCGTCGCAGGTCGATCCCTAAGGATTGTTAAAGGTTTGGTAGGGGTCGCGCCCCCGTGCCGACCCTCTTCGC
>JBMTWK010000548.1:0-2951 GCA_049452395.1 Prochlorothrix sp.
CCGCGAAACCACCAGCCCCGATCGCGCCAACAGCAAGCGCTAGCGATCGTCCCGCCGCGAAACCACCAGCCCCGATCGCGCCAACAGCAAGCGCTAGCGATCGTCCCGCTGCGAAACCACCGGAAAATCCCCCCACTGCAAAACCACCAGCCCCGATCACACCACTAGACAGCGCTAGCGATCGCCTCACTACTAAGCCTGAAACTTTGATCACCCGTAACCGCCGCCGCCCTGCTCGTCTTAAAAAATATCTAAAATCTCACAAATCGATCGCCACTAACTCAAAACCTCGCTTCACCGCACAACTCAGCACCCTCATCCTCGAACTATTCCAAAACCGCCCGCGTTTTGCCCTTAGCTTCCTTTTAAGTTTGCTCCTTCTCTTAAGCCTACTCCTTGCCCTGGCAATCATTGGTTTGCTTAGTTTATAAGCTTGTTCCAAAAACAGAAAAGCCCCGGCCATGGGGCACGGGGAGGGTTCCTGAGGGAGAGGTTCCCCCACGATCGCAGGGGAACACAGGAACGCGCAAGATCCTAACGACCCCGAAGGCCGATCGATCGCCCATTAGTGGGCTGCACCGGACGGGCATTGGTGGTGTAGAGGGTTTGGAACGTTTCGATTTGCTCCTCAGACACCTCCATCGGCTCCGTCAAGACGTACCACATCACCCCCTCACTACAGGGCGGAGTCGTTAACGACCCCACATAGTTGAAATAGCTGGAATTTTGGGGCAAAAGCTCCGCGATGTCCACCATCACTTGAGGAACCTTCTGGGTTTCCCCGATCGGCGGAATATTCTCCCACAGTTGCTCTATTAGCTCACTGCTTTCCCCCTCATCCAACATCACCGCCACAACCGCGAGTTTCCCCGCTCCATCGTCATGAACCAAGTGCAACTCCATCGCCGCCGACTCCCCATTAATTTGGTGCTCACTGGGGGTGTGGAAGTGGAACTGCAACAAATTGTAGGACTGGCCATTGAGAATAGCCTGACTTCCCGGCGCATAGTTGACCTGGATCGAGTGGCCGTTATTGACGATTTCTAAGGGTGTGGGCTGATACTCAAACTGAAGGGGGCGCAAGGTTTCAGTATGGGCTTGGGTGAGGTTAATGGGAGACTGGTCCCGACCTTCACCACAGAGCTTGTAGTCCTCCGTGAGCGATCCCCAGCGGGTTGGATTATTCGAGCCGCCATAGCTCCAGTGGGGGGCAGACTGGGCCAAAGCTACGGGCGAACTGAGATTACCGAGGGCAACCCCTACAGCCACCAGTGCGCCCTGGATGCTGACGGAACAGGGCACTGGCCAAAGAGAGCGTGAAAAAGGCATAACGTTTTACCTAGGCGATAGTCAAGCAGGGTAGTCCCATGAACTGAGCAAGGCAAAGGCAAGCTCATAAGCTTGTGGAGTCTGTGGAGCTTGGGGAGTTTGTAGGGCTATAAGTGGGAGTTAACTGAGGCGATGGAATCTGACTGAAGCGATCGCCAACTGGTCCCAGGTTGGTGCTGAAGTTCGTTGCACAACTCGATCGGTCTATGGGCACCAACGAATCCATAGCCATAGAATCGTAAAGCCCAAGTTTGGGTCACCTTGCGGTTCTTAATAAAAAAATACTCTCCCTTCCCCAGCCAGCTTCTTGCCCTCGGTTTGTGGAGCCTGTAGCCCTACCCCCCCAAAAACAGCAAAACCCCGGCCATGGGGCACGGGGAGGGTTCCTCAAACTGGGTCATGGTATTGGATTTTGGCTAAATTGGGCTACAATCCGCAAAGATTAACCCCTTTGAACGAACCGCTTAGCCTTCTTTGTTGATGTAGGGCAGTAGGGCCAGAATCCGCGCCCGCTTAATTGCAGTGGTCAGATCCCGTTGCTGCTGAGCCGTCAGGCCCGTAATGCGGCGGGGTAGAATCTTACCGCGCTCCGTGACGAACTTGCGGAGCAGATCCACATCCTTATAGTCGATGGGATCCGAAGGCTTAATAGGGGAAAGGCGACGACGAAAATAGGACATAGTGGGGATCTAGAGCTATTTGATTTCTTTGTGAACAGTGTGCTTATTGCAGTGGGGGCAGAACTTTTTCAGTTCCAATCTAGCCGTGGTGTTCCGGCGGTTCTTCATGGTGGTGTATCGGGACACCCCAGCGGAGCGCTTATCGGGATTGGTCCGGCATTCCGTACACTCCAGGGTGATGATCAGGCGAACGCCCTTATTTTTAGCCATAGCGTGTGCAACAGGTCAGGGGGGACATAATTAGACGCAAGGATTGATTGTCCCACAGAAGGGGGCAGGGAATCAAGCCTTTTGGGGCAGACCCCGCCAGCCCCGATGTTACAGCACCCCTTTAGAACTGGGGATGGTTCCGGCGCGGCGGGGATCGGCTTCCGTGGCCATGCGCAGGGCACGGGCAAAGGCTTTAAAGCTGGCTTCGATGATGTGGTGGGAGTTGATGCCGTCGAGCTGGCGCAGGTGCAGGGTCATTTGGGCATGGTTGACCACGGCCACGAAAAATTCCCGCACCAGTTGGGTGTCGTAGGTGCCGACGCGCTCTGTGGGGATGTCTAGGCCGTAGCTGAGGTGGGGGCGACCGGAAAAGTCGAGGGCAACCTGGACGAGGGCTTCATCGAGGGGGGCGACAAAGTGGCCAAAGCGGACGATACCTTTGCGATCGCCCAGGGCTTGGGCCAAGGCTTGCCCCAGGGTAATGCCGACATCTTCGTTGGTGTGGTGATCGTCGATGTGGGTGTCTCCGGTGGCTTTGATGTCGAGGTCAAAGAGGCCGTGGGAGGAAATTTGGTGCAGCATGTGGTCGAGAAAGGGCACCCCGGTGTCAACATTGCACTGGCCGGTCCCATCGACGTTGATACGCACCAAAACATCGGTTTCCCCGGTGACGCGGTGGACGGAGCCGATGCGGTTTGGGCTGGGGCTGGGGGTGTTGTGGGGGGTGGGGGG
>JBMTWK010000549.1:0-2950 GCA_049452395.1 Prochlorothrix sp.
GATTGCTGGATGCGGGGTTGATTGGGGCGGGATTGCTGGGGACTGGATTGCTGGATGCTGAATTGCTGGGGGTTTGGCTTTTCAGTCCCCGATCGATCGGCACCTGATCCCCTGGGACAACACTGAGGCGCACCGTAATCACAGAGCGCGGCGGACCGTACTTAATGGCATTGTCCAGCAGGTTGAGCAGCACTTGGTAAAGCCGCGATCGATCGCCCTCCATAAACAAGTCCAGCGGGCCGTGGTAATGCAAATCGATCTGACGACGGCGACTGATTGGCTCCAAACTGTCCCAGGCTGTGTTGACCAAATCGACAAAATCCAGCGACGCAACCATCAGCACGGGCGATCGGCGATCGAGGCGGCTTAGATCCAGCAAATCCTGCACCAAATGGCTCAAATGCACCACCTCCCCCAACAGCCGCTCCATCCAAGACTGCCATGGGGGCGCAACCCGATCGACCAGGGTCTCTGCCACCAGCCGAATCGAGGTGAGGGGCGTTTTCAGTTCATGGGCCACATCGGACACCCAGCGATCGCGCTGCTGCGTTAATTGCACCGCTTCCCGGCGATCTTCCAAAAACACACCAATGCGGCCCAGCGCCAAGGGGATGCCATAGCCCCGCAGTTCCAAATTAGGCTGGGGCTGGGGATTGGCCAGATCGGTCCCCACTAAATTCAAACTCCATTCCCGCTGGCAAGGGGTCTGGGTTTGGCGGGTTTTTTCAATCAGTTGATCCAGGTCGTAGGACCGGAACAGCTCCAGTAACAACCGCTGCCGCCCCCGATCGACGTTGGGCAGCTTCAGCAAAGCCTGAGCCGCAGGGTTACAGCGCTGTAACTGGTTATCGTCATCCACTTCCAGATAGGCGAGGGGCAAATGCTCCAGCAGCGTCTCAAAATCGGCCAGAGACTGTCCTAGGCGATTTTGATGGTCCTGGTAGTGAATCAGAACCCCAAAGAATGGCGACGTAAGGCCGAGACTGCGGGGGGAAAGCTGATGGCGAAGCACTTGGATCAGCAGATGCTGTTGGCGACGGTAGTACAGGTGATAGAGCAGCACCAAACCCGACCCGGCCAATAAGCCCGCTCCCACATCAAAGGCAGTCATCCCCCCATTTGTCCCATTACCGACTGGTTTACTGGAATTTTCGCCGATCGCCTAGGATGTCTCTAGAACTGCGAAATGGATAGCCCTTTACCCAAAACGATAGCCAAAGCCCCGCACGGTTTGCAAATACTGGGGATGGCTGGGATCGGCCTCTAGCTTTTCCCGCATCCAGCGAATATGCACATCTACGGTTTTGCTATCGCCCATAAAGTCAATGCCCCAAACCCGCTCTAGAAGCTGCTCACGGGACCAAACTCGGCGGGGATAGTTGAGAAATAGCTCTAAAATCCGAAATTCCTTGGGGGAGAGGTTCACCGGCTCGCCGTGGAGGGTAACCCGGCATTCAGAGGGGTAGAGGGCAATGTGCTGGAACCGCAACACGGGGGAGTCAGCCGCTGCTGCATGGTGTTGCGATCGCCGCAGGAGGGCACGGCAACGGGCCACCAATTCCCGCATCCCAAAGGGCTTGGTTAAGTAATCATCGGCCCCTACTTCTAGGCCCACCACCCGATCGGTCTCGGTCCCCTTGGCGCTCAAAATCAAAATCGGCACTGTACTGCCCTGCCGCCGAATAAAGCGACAGAGATCTAGACCATTGATCAGGGGCAACATCAAATCTAAAACGATGAGATCGGGTAACTCTGGCAAGGGAGCCGATGCCCCATAGGCGGAGCTAGACCCTACGGAAGCAGCATAGAAGAGGTCTAGGGCAGACCGTCCATCGCTGTAAGCCTGTACGGTGTAGCCTTCATCCTGCAAGGCCAGAGTAACGGTTTCTCGGATTAAGTCCTCATCTTCCACAACCAAAATCGTCGCAGTGCCGGGATTTTGGAGGGTAGGAGTGGTAACAACAGAATTGTGCGCTTGTATTGTGGGCATCATGCCTCATTCACGCTGAGTGACGCTTATGTAACAGGTCAGAACTGCTCAAGTTCAAGCTAATTTAGGTCAAGCTGATATCGTGCGGGAAAGTTCCCACCACGCCTTCATCAAGGGATCTATGCAGGTCACGGCAAAGCGTAACCGCCCAGATCATACCATCAAAGCAGAATCCCCATGGAGGGGTTCCGTGGAAAAAAGTAGCCTAGATAACAGTATTTTGACACATCTTCGCCGGGATTGCTTCGCGGGATTGCTTCGATCGGGGTGCATCCCGATCGAGAAGCCTTCACCCTAAATCCCTGTCCCAGCGCGGGTGAGGGATTTTGAAACCCCTTGCGCCCCTTCCTGGAAATCCCCCCCTGTTTTCGCCCCTTCTGCCTGTTTAGGATTCGCTTATGCCTTCACCCCAGACCTTAACCCCGCTCCTTGCCACCCCTGAGGCTTTTCAGCCCTATGGACAGGTGATTTTGCCGTCTTCTGACGGTAAGCCCTTCGATCTCGACGATGCCCAACTGGTTCTTGCCCCCGGTACTCCCCGCTTCTATATCATGCGTCTGTCCCACAAGGGTCGCCGCTTCCACCGCATTACCCGGCATCAGCGCTGTAGCCAGTGCTTGGGTTCCCTGGGGGGGTTGGCTTGGTGGCTGGCGGTTTGTCCCCCTAGTTTGGGCGATCGGCCCGATCGATCGCAGCTTCAGGTGTTTACGGTTCCCGGCGATCGCTTTTTGAAGCTCAACCCCGGCACTTGGCACGCTGGCCCCCTTTTTGAGGCGGAATCCATGGATTTTTACAACCTTGAACTCAGCGACACCAATCTGACGGATCACTTTACCCATGATTTTAAGGCGTTGGATGGGATTGAGTTTGAAATTGCGGGATAAGTCTTGGATTGAGTCCCAATTCCGATCGGCCTAAACCCAGGGCAACCACGGGGGGTTTGCCCCGATCGGCCTAAAT
>JBMTWK010000550.1:0-2950 GCA_049452395.1 Prochlorothrix sp.
CGAGGGGGAAGCGGTGGCTCAGCGGTGGTCTGTGGCGGCTTGGTGGGATGAGGTGTTGGGGGCGCGGCGGGTGGCGATCGTGGGGGAGACGGGATCGGGCAAAACGATGCTGTTGCAGCAGTTGGCGGGGGTGCTGTTGGCGCGGGGGTATTTGCCCCTCTGGATTGCTGTGGCGGATCTTCAGGGGCGGCGCTTAGAGGATTATGTGCTGCAAGATTGGTTACAGCAGGCGACCCAGCGCTGGCAGGTGGCAGAGGCACTGCGGGCGGATGTGGCGGCTCAGGTGGCGGCGGGGCGGGTGTGGTTGCTGCTGGATGGGGTGGATGAGGCGGGGGAGGGGGGCACGGGTTTGGGGGCTGTGGGGCGATCGCTGCGGGGCTGGTTGGCTCCTGCGCCTGTGGTGCTGACCTGTCGCCTCAGTCAGTGGGACAGTGGGTTTAATCCGCTCCAGGGGTTTCGGGTGTTTCAGAATTTGGGTTTGCGTCCTGGGGCTGGGGGCGATCTGCAAGGGGGCGATTTACAAGGGCGCGATCCCAGGGGGGGTGATCCTAGGGGGGGCGATCGGGGTGGGGTGGGGTTTGCTCAGCAGGCGGATTTTGTTGGGGTGTGGTTTCGGGCGATTCAGCAGCCGGAGTTGGGCCAGCGGCTGTTGCAAGAACTCCAAGCGCCTCACCAACGGCATTTGCAAGATTTGGTCCAAAGTCCCCTTTACTTGGCTTTGCTCTGTCGGCTCTGGAGCTTGACCCAAGGCCAACTCCCCCCCACAAAGGCGAGTCTTTATCAGCGTTGGGTTGAAGCGCTCTACATTTGGCACCAGGATCGCTGTCCGACTTCTCTTCAGCAGCGTTGGCAGTTGAACCGGGCTTTGGGAACGGTGGCGATCGCGGCTTTGCAGCAACCCCAGCAGCCCTATCGCCTGAGTCAGACCCTGGTTCACTCGGCGATCGCCCCTCACCTCGATCGGCTTTCCTTGGCGTTGCAATTGGGCTGGCTGACCCCGATCGGTCCCGTAAGCCCCAGCCTGGAACCGGGTTACCGCTTCTATCACCCCACGTTTCAAGATTACTTTGCGGCCCAAGCGGTTAACGAGGCTCGGTTTTGGCTGGGGGAAACCGATGCTAGTTCTCCGATCGCCCCGATCGATCGCCCCTCCGATCCTAGCGGTGAGCCGTCCAAGATCAGCCCTCGCGATCGCAGTTTGCGGGAGCCGTGGCGATCGGTGCTGCTGCTGTGGATGGGGCGAGGTGAGGTGCCGGAAGCGGCCAAGGAGGAGGTTTGCAGGGGTTGCAGCGGTTGCCAGGGGACTGCGGCGGCTTTTATGGGGTGCAGGGTTTGGCCTTGGCGGCGATCGCCCTGGGTGAGTTTCCCTGCCGCGCCCAAGCGGGTGCCATTCTTCAGCCCCTGCTCCAATGGCGCTTTGGCCCCAATCCGCCCCCGGTGATCCCCTCTCTGTTGCGGCGACAGTTGGCCAGCAGTGCCCTGCTCAAAACCGATCGGCCTTTGGCGATCGCCGCCCTGGAAAGGTTTGTGCAACGGACTGCTGATCCCTTTAGTCGCTGGAATGCGGCCTATACCTTGGGCAAGGTTTTAGAGGAGGGTAATGCCACGGCGATCGCGGCCCTGACGGATTTGCTGGACGAGATTCGAGGGGTCGCGTTGCAAATTAAGCTGTGCAATAGTTTGGGCAAAATCCAGCCCGGTTCGGCCCGCGCGATCGCGACGTTGGAAGCGCTCCTGAACCAAAGTCTTCCCCCCAATCTGCACCGGAAAGCGGCCTATACCCTGGGCAAAATTGCCCCCGATGCCCCAGCGGCAATCGCGGTTTTGGTTGCCCTGATCGACTCCCACGGCATTCACTCAACCCTAGGGCGGCAAGCCTGGGCTAATTTGCAAACCCTAGCGCCGGATCATCCTGGGGTGCGGCTGCGATCGGCGGCGGCTTCTGCGATGTTAGAGGGACGACTGGGGGCGGGACCGGATTCAGAACCGGAGGCGATCTCGTCATCTTCTGACCCATGCCGATCGTCCTTGCCCCAGGTTTCCCGCCAATCTTTGCACCAGTCTTCGCGTCAATCCTCGCGCCAATCCTCGCGTCAATCTTCTCCCCCCCTGCCCCCGCAACAGTTCCAAGCCTCCCTGGAACAGCGCCTCTCCCAGGCCCAACACCCCACCCACCGCCATCGCCTTGCTGCCAAGCTGGGCCGCCTCCAGCCGGGTCACCCTGGGGCGATCGCGGCCTTGACCCACCTCCTCACCCTCCCCTTGGAACCGGGTGCTTACCGGCGCATCGGTGCGGACCTTGGCCAGATTCTGCTCCCGGCGCAGCTCCCGGATCTCGTTACCGATCTGGCTTCCCACCACTGCCGCAGTGACCTGGTGGGGCCACAGTTCCAGGCGATCGATCTGCTCTTGGGGAATGCGTCTCAGTCCTTGCCCTATGATCAATTTAGGCAAGCCTGGGGGCGATCGTCTAACCGAGAAAGCCCCCAACTTGCCGACTAATCAAAACGTTTTGATTAACCTCACTGGACTCTTCTTTAAGTCCATTTCCCTGTGGGCAGGTGAACCGGTTCGGTCGGGGCTAGGTTCCCTGACCCTCTGTTCGAGCCTATGCCCTTGGGCGCGGAAACTGCGTCCCTATTTTGATGTTGGTGGAGGCCAAGAACGAGAACATTAAGGGGGGGCTGGGGCAATGTGTGGCGGAAATGGTGGCAGCGCAGCAAATTAACCAAGCTGCGGGGTTGGTGGATCAGGGGGTCTATGGTTGTGTGACGACGGGTACGGATTGGAAATTTCTGGTGTTGATGGATCAGATCTTGCAGATCGATCGGCGGGATTATTTTGTGAATGAGATTGGCCTGATCTTGGGGATTTTGCTCAGCCCGTTTCGTCAGCGGGGAATGGTCGTGGGACAATGGAAAGCTGCGATCGAGTAGCTTGCGATCGAGTA
>JBMTWK010000551.1:0-2946 GCA_049452395.1 Prochlorothrix sp.
TCAATATCAGCCAGGAATGGACCCAGCGGGGCGCTCAGCAGGTGTTTGGGCTGCGATCGCAGTTTAATTTGGGCACCGATTGGCTAGGGGCAACCCAAAACCCGGATTTGCCCGATAGCAGCTTTTTCAGTTGGCAGGGACAGGCCCAGTGGGTGCGGCAGTTTGCGCCGGATACGTTGTTGTTGGTGAAGGGCAATGTGCAACTGGCCGATCGGCCTTTGTTGTCCCTGGAGCAGTTTAGCAATGGGGGCTTTGGCAGTGTGCGGGGCTATCGGCAGGATAAGTTGCTGAGTGATAACGGCTTTTTTGGCTCGATCGAGGCCCGCATCCCCATTTTTCGGATTGAGCAGATTAAGAGTGTGGCTCAGATTACGCCTTTTCTGGACTATGGGGTGGGCTGGAACAGTGGCGATCGGGCGGATCCGGTGGCGCGGCGTTTGGCTTCGATCGGGTTGGGGTTGCGCTGGCGCTTTGCCGATCGGGTGACGACTCGCCTCGATTGGGGGGTGCCGTTGATTAATAATGATGATAATGAGCGGTCCTCGCTCCAGGAAAATGGCTTTCTGTTCTCGATCGAGACCGATCTCTCGCCGTTCTAGTTTTTGTGCTGTTCTGATCCCCCTGCCCCTTGGGATCCCTTCGTCTTCCCTCGCCTCTCTTCGTCTATGTCACAAACCTGCTCCCGGTGCCAGCGATCGCTCTTGCCCCAGGCTACCACCTGACCCCACTGCGGTTTGGTGCTGTCGGCCTATGGTCACCCCGGTTTGACGATTCAGCGCTCCTTGGATGGCACGCCCCTGTGTGAGACCTGTGTTTACCACTGGGATGATAGCTGTACCTTTCCCAATCGGCCCACAGCGTTGGATTGCACGTTATATCGCGATCGGTCTGCGCCGGAACCGGAGCCGATCGTCCTGGGCCAAAGTCGGTCTTTTGGGGATCAATTGCGCCGCTTTGTCCGCAATAACCGCTCTTTACTGGTGATTGTGGCTATTTTCCTTGCTGCTCTTCTCCTTCGCTTAATTTAGTCTCTTTTTCTCCTTCACCTCATGCAGTCTCTCTAGGGTGCTTGAGCTATCTCAGCAAACTCATCATCTGCAATTTTTAAGAGCATTTGACTGATATCTTGACAAAACTGGATGGCTACTTGTGGCCTAGTACCTCTAGGGTGGACTGTCATAAATCCATGGCTAACAGCGTGACGTAGGGCTGTTGCGACATAGAGGGCGTTGTCGTTTTCCCCTTCAACAAAATTCTGTAAGTTCTGTTTGAGACCTTTGTGGTGCATTTGGTCGTGCAGAAACCAGATCAAGTTGGGTGATTGTCGCAATTTAGCGGCTGAGTCATGGGATAGGGTACCCCAGCGCTCATGAAGATGCTGCTTGGGGTTACTGCGTGTTGCTGTATGGAGTTGTTCCAAAGCAGTATAGGCCAGAAATGTTTGGATGACGGTAGCATAGGCTTGACTGGTTTTGTCTGGGTAGCCCGTGAGCTGAACACCATGAAAACTGCTTGCGAGGCGATAACGGGCTGCGAATCGACTGAGTTGGCTAGGGATTGCCATTTCATTCTCACGGTGCCAACGACAAAAACTGCGCCATTCTCTGGGATAAGACATGGGATCCTCAAGTGAGATGAACCTGTTAGGTTACGAGATTGCTAACCCAGCCGATGACCGTCAAATACCGGTCAAATACCGGTCAACCTGGGGGGAGACAGTTGGCAAAACTGGCCCACGATCGGACCCTAAACAAGCTGCTCTGCCGTCATGATACCCTAGGAATGTCTAGGTATATCTTCTTAAACGGTCCAATCCTGGGCCAAGACTTCCTCAGATTTCCCTATCTCGCTGAATTTAGACCCTCATTTCACGCTTAAAAAGCCCTATGTTCTGGAAGCGCTCCCTCTCTTGCCTGGGCACGACCATTGTGGCCAGTACCCTCCTCCTGCTCAGTTTGCCCCGCAGTAGCGAAGCCCAAGGGATTCTGCCTCCCTTCCGCTTTGGGGGTCAGCCGATTCGGGAACTACCCCTCGGCATGGATCAGCCCTACAAATCGGCCCGCAGTGCCCGCTATTACTTCAAAATGCCGGGGCAGGACCTGTTGATCAACCGTCTTGTGATTACCGAAGTGACCAACAACTTCGTCCAAAAGGGAGGGCGCTGGAAGCTGGATCAGTTAGAACTCCGTGCCTGTAGCAGCCTAGGCAATGCCCTGAGCCGTCCCCGCTGTGAGGAGACGCTTCCCGTCAAACAAGTCACCTTCTGTTCTGAGCGGGGGTGCGAAGTTTACGATGCCGTTAACGAGACGTTCCGAACCGATCCGGAACCCTATGAGGGGTCGTCCTACATGGAAATTGAACCCCTGGAGCCGGTGGAGCCGGGTACCAACCTTGCCATTGTGCTCTCGGATGTGATCAATCCCCGATCGGCGGTGACCTATCACTTTAACTTGGCGGTGGAAACGCCCCCTGGGATTCGTAACCGCTGTGAAGTGATCACGACAACGGGGAACTGTGCCCTAGGGACTTGGCTGGCCACCATTCACACCAGCCGTCGCGACTAAGGGTCTGAGAGGCGATCGAGAAAGCTTTAGGAAAGGGAGCATCCCACTTTCAAAGAATCACGGTAGGGGTCGTGCCCCCGTGCCGACCCTCTTCAGCCTAAAACCAGGGCAACCACGGGGGGTTTGCCCCTACCCCGGCGGTTAATTTGCAAAAGTGGGATGGACCCTTAGGAAACCCCTCTGACCTCTGCTGGAGACGGGGAGTTTTCACTCAGCCGATTGCAAATCGGCGATCCCAGGGGGGTTGGGGGACTGGGGGACTGGGGGACTGGGGGGGACTGGCCAAGCTTTGCTTAGGTTCGAGGTGCTAACTCCCAAAAGGGAGAGAGCGATCGGGCCGTTTTTAGCGTCCAATCTCGCACCAGGGGATTGACCAGTTCTG
>JBMTWK010000552.1:0-2941 GCA_049452395.1 Prochlorothrix sp.
TAAACATGCCCAGACTAAACATATCCAGATCAGACATGCCTAAATTCCACTGCACCGAATCAGGCTGTACTGAATCAGGCTGCACCGAATCAGGCTGAACAAAATCAGGCTGCACCGAATCAGACTGAACAAAATCAGGCTGCACCGAATCAGGCTGCACTAAGTCAGACTGCACTAAGTCAGACTGCGTTGAATGCAATGCCCTGGGAAAACGATCGGACTCTGGCATACTGGCGGACTTGCATACACATCGGCTACAGGCGCATCCGAGCGGGTCCATCCCATTTTGGAAGACCCTGGGTAGGGGTCGGGTAGGGGTCGTGCCCCAGTGGCTCCCCGCTTCGGTCCAGAACCAGGGCAACCACGGGGGGTTTGCCCCTACCCAGCTTGGTTAAATCGCTCCAGTGGGACAGTCAACGGCACCCCTGAGAACCCCAACCCGTCAGGCCGGGAAAAGACGCTCCCAGGTCAGTTCATGGGTCTCCGGATCTAAATTCCAGCGCAGCAGTTGGTTGGCTGGTTTGCCAATGAAGGGCCGATCGCGGTGGGAAATCTCCCAACGATCGCCCAAGGCATGGCGCGGGGCCGTTGTCGCCAGGGCGATCGCCTCCTCCACACTACAGATTCGCCATCGCACCAAATTACAAACCCCATGGAGCAAGGCGCGGGTTGTCCCCGCCAAGGTGCCATCCCCCAAGCGGGCAGTGCCATTGGTGACCGTCATGGTGCGATCGTCCCAGGGATAATCCCCATCGGTCAAACCCAACGGAGCCAGGGCATCACTCACCAAAAACAAACGCTCACTATAGTTCCCCGCCCGCAACAGCAACTGCAACATCAACGGCGACACATGCTGACCATCGGCGATGACCCCGCAGTAAACCCCCGGCTCAGCCAGCGCAGCACCCAGCAGCCCCGGCTCACGGTGGTGGAGGGGCGGCATGGCATTAAAGGCATGGGTGACCAAGGTTGCGCCCTGCTGAAACGCAGCTTGGGCTTGGGCCGCAGTCGCCTGGGAGTGGCCAAGGCTGACCGCAATGCCCCGATCGACCAAATAGGCAATGGCCTCCCCAGAGGGATCCAACTCCGGAGCCACCGTCATAATTTTCACCAAATGCCCCGCATCGCCCAAAATCCGGTCCAACGCCTGGGGCGTAAGGGGCTGCAAATGCTCGGCAGGGTGGGCACCCCGTTTTTCAGGGTTGAGGCAGGGGCCTTCGAGATGAATGCCCAACACCTTGGCCGATCCAGCTCGGTGGATCTGTTGTTCGTAGTGCTTAAAGGTCGTCAGAGCCTGTTGAATTTGGGTGATGGAAGTCGTCACCAAGGTGGGCATAAAGGCTTCCACCCCCTGTTGCCAAAGAAACTGGCAAATTTCGCCCACTTTACCCACCTGATCCGGGGTGAGGTCGGTAAAGGCAGTCCCCAAGGCACCGTTAATTTGGAGGTCTACCCCCCCCAGGGAAATCCAGTTCCCCTTGAGGTTCAGCACCTGGAGCCGTTCTGGGGGCGGCTGCTTAAAGGCTTGGGCCATGGGTTGGATCGATCGCACCAAACCCTGGGGATCTACCCAAACACACAACAGGTCTGGGTGACCGGGAAGGCGGGCATGGGTAATCAACGTTGTGGCAGTCGGGCAAACCGGAGAAGCGGAAAAGGGAGCGTCCGGAAATGAAGTTGCCTGGGCCATAGCATTACAGTGAGCTTGCTGAGGGAAACAAAGACCGATCTTAAATCCTGCCAAACTCTCGTTGGGGGGTCAGCCGATCGCCAAGGGGATGCAAGGCCAAAGGAGCGAGAGCAAGGACGGGGATATTAAGAGCGGCGACAGGGAGGGTAGGAGCGTTAAAAAAGGCTCTGTAATAAAAAACTCGACGAAGGCTTCGACGAATTGAGTCACAAAAAGACGCTATAAAAAAATTTGGCAGAGAAAGCGACAAAACGTAAAAGTTCGCAATCAAAGGGGTGCAATCGTCAAGATAAGCGACGATCGGCAGGCAAACTAATTCACCCTTAATGGGTTTAACGAACCGCCTAAAGACTGTGAAACCGGGACAGCAGCACCGGAGCGATAGACCCAGCACACAAATCTTAAGATGGGGTGCAAACAACTCAACCCCACTATCCCATAATTTGGATCGAGATTGAAACCGAGTCTCGCGGGGTCTATTTCACGTTGGCACAGGGGCACGACCCCTACCCAGATTCCGCCAATGCCCCGACTCCGGTTGCCTGTCCTCAGGGTGCCCCCCCTCAGCTTGTCGATCGCAAGACCGAACCACTACCCTGAACATAGGCGGCTAGCCCCTAGGTTAACCCTCTCCCCCGCCCACCTCCCTAGCCCCTCCGCCGCTTGCGCCTGAACCAACCCCGCCCCTTTGCTTAGAGAACTCCCCATGATTCAAAACCGCGACTACACCTTAATTCTAGATATGAGCGGCAGCATGGCTACCGAAGATCAAGCCGGTGGCCTCAGCCGCTGGGCCGCTGCCCAATAATCAACCCTAGCCCTAGCCCGGAAGTGCGAAAAGCTCGATCCCGACGGCATTACGGTCTATGTGTTCTCCACCCGCTTCCAGCGCTATGATCAAGTCACCAGTGCCAAGGTGGAAGAGATCTTCCAGCAAAACCGCCCCGGTGGGTTAACCAACCTTGCGCCCCCCCTTCAGCACGCGCTCCAGGGCTATCTTCAGCGGCGATCGGAGCCGGGATATGACAAAAATGGGGAGACCCTCTTGGTGATTACCGATGGCCAGCCCAGCGACAAGGAATCGGTCATTGACGTGATTATTAAGACCACCCAAGCCCTCGATCGCGATGAAGAGGTGGGAATCTCCTTTATTCAGGTGGGGGACGATCTCCAGGCGATGCATTTTCTCAAGACCTTGGATGATCATCTCCAAAGCATTGGGGCCAAGTTTGATATTTGCGACACGATCCT
>JBMTWK010000553.1:0-2941 GCA_049452395.1 Prochlorothrix sp.
TTAGAGAAGGCTGTTGGAGAACAACTGAGGACGAAAAGGGACGGGCAGGGTCACGACGGGCCTGCTGTGTCCTAGCCTGTGTCCCAGCCTCTGTTCTTCGCCCCTCTCTTCCCTGATTCTCCCCCCTGCCTAGGCACTGCATTACACAAGCATGACTGAATCACCCACCCCTCCCCCCTCCCTCCAACCCCTTTCCCGGCGAACCCTTCTCAAGCTGTTTGGCCTTGGCACCGTAGGCGGGTTGCTCAGCTATAGCCGTGTGGCGAAACCCCAGCCCACGCTCCATGAGCAGGATGCATTGACCTTGCCCCGGACCCTCGATCGGCCCCGCACGGCGGTGGTGGTTGGGGGCGGTTTGGCGGGCCTCAGTGCGGCCTATGAGCTGAGCCAGCGGGGGTTTCAGGTCCAACTGCTGGAGCGATCGCCCCAGTTGGGGGGGAAAATTGCCAGTTGGCCGATTCGTGTCAACGGTGAGTCTTTTATTACGGAGCATGGCTTCCATGGCTTCTTCCCCCAGTACTACAACCTGTGGGGCTTGGTGGATGAACTCAGCATTCGGCAAAATTTCACCGAATTGCCCACCTATGCGGTGCTGTATAAGGATAAGTACGACCCGGAGATTTTTAAGCCCCGACGATCGGCCTTTCCCTGGAACGTGGTCGATTTAGCGGTGGGATCGCCCAATAACCTGCGCTGGGGGCTAAACCTGACCAAGCTGGAGCATTGGGACGTACTCAAGAATATTGCGGGTTTTGACCCAGAAAAGAGCTATAAGCGCCTGGATCATCTGGCTGTCGCCGATTGGGCCGCTGAGGACTTTCCCCGTGGCCTCTATGAAGTTTATTTCTTGCCCTTTGCTAAATCTAGCCTCAATGCGCCGGATTCCCTCAGTGTGGCGGAAATGACCCAGTTTTTTCACTTTTACTTTTTTGGCAACCCTGAGGGCTTGGCTTTCCGGGGAACGCGCCAAGATATGGGTCGCAGTTTGGTGGATCCGATCGCCGAGGCCATCACCGCAACGGGGGGCGAAATTATCACCGAGGCGACGATTACGGGGCTGGATTGGCAAGAGGGCCAAATTTCCGGCCTCCGCTACCAGAAAGGTGGCTCTGGGCAAACCGCGCCGTTTTGGGTCGATCGTAACCCCCTGCTCAGCACAGACCAAGTGGAATATTTCGGCGCGGGGGATGCGGTCTATGTTTTGGACGCAACCCGCCAGGAAGCCCTCTCCCTGACCTGTACCCACCAAGGCTGTACCGTCCAACCCCAGGGCGAGGAAGGCTATCTCTGCCCCTGCCATGGGGCGCTTTATGGGCAGTCTGGCCAAGTGGCGGGAGGACCGGCCAAACGCAACCTCAGCCGCTTTCAGGTGCTCGATCGCGAGGGCGATCGTCTGCGCTTAGTTGCCCTCGATCCGCCGGAAAACCTGGAGGAAATTAGCCTAGAGGCGGACTATTATGTGATGGCGGCGGATGTGGTGGGAATGCGCAATATTTTTGCCCTTTCTGAGGGGAATGCCAATGGGACGGTTCTGGCCCAAGTGGATAAGCTGGCGGTGTCGGATCCCTTTGCAACGGTGCGCTTTTGGTTCGATCGCGGCTTCTCTTGGGACTACAGCGACTTTACCTCCCTCTCCGGCTATCGCCTCACGGACAGTATCACCCTCTACCACCGCATCCAGGATGACTACAAAGCCTGGGCCGATCGCACAGGGGGCAGCGTGGTCGAACTCCATTCCTATTGCTATAAGGAAGCGGAGTTTCCCACCCAATCGGACTTGCTCGATACCTTTGAGCAGGAACTCTATGAAATTGTGCCGGAACTGAAGGGAGCCACCTGTTTCCATCGCCAATTGGTCAATCAAAAGAATTTTTCCGGCTTTCCCCCTGGCAGCGATGCCGATCGGCCCCGGACAGATTCCGGTGTGCCTAATCTGCTGTTTGCGGGGGATTGGGTCAAAATGCCCTTTGCCTGTGGTTTGATGGAGCGGGCGGTGAGTAGTGGCTTTTTGGCGGCTAATGCCATTTGTCAGCGGGAGGGCCTCCAGCGGCGATCGCTGCTGAGCGTCAACCCTGTGGGTCTGTTGGCTCCCCTGACTTCTGCCGAGCCAGAAACCCTATAGAATCGCACAAAATCTGCCCTTAGCGCACTGTAGAGGCTTGTCACTATGAATCCCAGTCGTGTTCTTGTTATTGCCAATAACGTTTTTCGGGAAGTCATTCGCGATCGTGCCCTCTATTTACTGGGGGTCTTTGCGGTGATGTTGCTGTTGGCTAATCGTGCCCTGCCCGATATTGCCACGGAGACCTCCGAGAAGATGTTGCTGGATGTGGGGCTGGGGAGTATGGCCTTGATTGGGCTAGTGGTGACGGTCTTTGTGGGCACGGGGCTGATTAACCGCGAAATTGAGAAGCGCACGGTGATTGTGCTGCTGAGCAAGCCGGTGAGCCGCCTAGAGCTAATTTTAGGCAAGCATTTGGGCTTGGTGGCGGTGGTGACGGTGCTGGTCGTGGCGATGACGCTGTTCTATATGGGTCTGCTGTGGGTGCAGCAAATTGCGTTTCCGATCGCGGCGATCGCGGTATCCAGCCTCTTTCTGATTCTGGAATTATCTCTCCTGACCGCTGTGGCCATTCTCTTTGGCGTTTCGACCAGTTCCCTCTTGGCGACGTTGCTGACCCTAGCAGTCTACTTGGTGGGCCATTTAAGCCAAGATTTGGTCAAAATGGTGCAACTGACTCGCAGCGAAGAGCTTCAGCGCCTCTCCAAGGGGCTATACCTGGTTTTGCCGGATCTGTCACGTCTGACCCTGCGCAATGAAGCTGTCTATAACGCCCTCCCTTCCGCTGGAGAGTTGGCGATTCATGCAAGCTACGGGCTGCTCTATACGGTTATGGTTTTGGGGGCGGCGATGTTGATTTTCACTAGCCGCGAATTTTAG
>JBMTWK010000554.1:0-2938 GCA_049452395.1 Prochlorothrix sp.
GCAGCACGTAGTAGAAGGTGGATAGCATGACAACAGAGGCCGGGGGTTGAGGGGCAGCAAGGGGCAGCGTCAGGGGAATATTAATGGGGCATGAATCAACGGGGCATAAATACCGACCGTGATTTATAGCAACGCCGGATCCGCAGCCGGTTGGGGCGGCAACGATCGCTCCATCGTTGAGAGCTGCGCAAACAAAGGAATCCGCGTTTCCTCTTCTAACCCCATCGCCTCCAACTTCGCCCAAACCCAAGCATCAAAATCCTTCCCCCGCACCTGAAGCTGCTGGGCCTGCTCCAACAACGCCAACGACTCTTGCCACAGCAACAACTCCGCCTCCGAAGCATCACACTCCACAATCCCCTCAACCCCTAGCCCGCGTTCGGGATGGAGCGTTGCGGAAAACTTCACCGCTTGCCCCCCATGGAGGTGTTCATGGACCCGGCTCAGGATGCCTACGATCGCCGCCGGTTGGCCTTCAATGGATAGGGTCAGTTTCATGGGGAGTCAGTTAGTCAGTGTATTCAAGAGACCCAGGGGAACCCCCCAGGAATGTCTAAGAGCTGATTTATAAAGTAAATCTTAAGAGAGCTGAAAGCACTGTAGTGAAGGGGTTGTAGCGATTCGGTACTCAAAAACACTATTTTGCAAAACTCCTGCTATGACTGCGTTTCAGCGACTTCGTAAATCAGCTCTAAGAGCGTAATGTCTAAACTTGTCTAAACTTGTCTAAACTTGTCGCGAGTTGGCCTTTAAGGGCAGGGGATCCTCCTTTGGAACTTGCGGGCAACCAGTCCCAGCCAACCCCCTGCGGGGAGAGCGTCCGGATCCGCCACGCTTCGCCCCTGTGGGACCGTCCCGTTTAACGTCCCGCTTAAAGAGCGCTGGAATCCAAACTTTTCGATTCACCCTCGCTTTGGGGCAAATGTAAGCCGCATTCCTGCTTTAAGCCCCGGAAGCGACTATCCCGCTCGTGGTTATCCCCCGCCATCACCGGACGGCTAGAGTGCCAATCTCCCACCGAGGTGTAACCCTGGTCAAAGTAGGGATGGTAGGGCAAGTCATGCTCCGTCAGATATTGGTAAACAGCCCGCGAGGTCCAGTTCAGAATGGGATGCACCTTATAAATCTGGTTTTGGCGATCGACCCAGCGCAGTCGCTTCCGGAAATCCGTCTGGTTGCTGCGCAACCCCGCCAACCATGCCGTCGCCCCCAACTCCTGTAGAGCACGCTGCATTGGCTCCACCTTGCGCATCTGGTCATAGCGGTTCAACGCCTCCACCGTATCCTGCTCCCACAGCCGCCCATAAAGCGCCTCCATCCGGGCGGGGCTAATGGGGGATTGGTAGACCTTGAGGTTCAGATTCAGACGCTGACTCAGGCTCTCGGCAAATTGGTAGGTTTCCGCCGGAAGATAGCCCGTATCCACCCAAATCACCGGAATATCCGGCACCACCGAGGTCACCAAATGCAGCATCACAGCCGACTGGATCCCAAAGCTTGTACTTAACACCAGCCCTTCCCCAAAGGTCGTCCCCGCCCACGCCACAATCTCCTGGGAACTGCTACCATCCAACCCCGTATTCACGGCCTCTAAATCTAAACTCTCTACATTGAGGCCCAGGGTAAGGGGATTGGCACCAGGGCCGGTATTGCTATTGGTATTGCTCTGGCTCTGGCTATTGCTCTGGCTCTGGTTATTGCCATTCGCATTAACATGACCATTGGCCACAGCATCGGGGGCCACGGACTGCGCCTGTAAACTCACCATGAATCTAAACTCCCAAGGTTGACGGACTGACGAGAGGCAAACGGGACAAAGATGGCGGTGGAGGACAGACCGAACAGAGCCATACAGCAACGCTCCAGTCAAAGTCCCAGGGAGGAATTCGGGGGGATGATAGGTGAGTCGGCATTCCGATCGGCAGAGTTAAGCACTATGGAACAGGAGATGATGAACGTTAGCCTTAAAGCTAGCAGAGGCAAGCATCCCTTGCTCCACCATTATCATGCTTTCTTGTCACAGTGTTGTGTTTTAAGGTGCAGAAATCGCTGACACAGCTTGGTGAGGGGCTGGCCCGTGCTGGACCGGGGGCGCGTTGTCCCCATGGCGATCCTGGGCCACCAGCGTGGTTCCCGATGAGTCCACATAACAGACTTGGCGGCGCTGAGCGCTGAAATGGGCCTGAATCACAAGGGTTTGAAAATCACGTCGGCTGTCGGGGATCAAATCCCGTGACACCTGCAAAAAAGTGGCCTTAACCTCAGATCCCAGCCAAATCACATCTTCATGGCGGAGCACATGGGCCTCGATCGGGTAGCCATTAACCAACATACCGTTAGCGCTGGGTCGATGGGTTGCCAGATCGCCATCAAAAAGTTTGTAAGACATCAGGCCACGACGGGGACCATCGGGAACCTGGATCGATCCCAGTCGCCCTTGGGCTTGGACGAGGGTGGCATGTTTTCGGGAGCAGGTTTTGCCTTGGATCTGGATACTGGCCTCGATCGATCGGCCAATACTATAGGTCGCCCGATCGAGCTTATACGATCGCATTCCACTGGCATCTTCCAAAATCAGCACACAAACATAGGTGCTCGGATCGTGCCCAGGTTGGCGAAGGTCGGATGGGCGAAAGTCAGCTTGGCGAAAGTCAGCTTGGCGAGAGTTGGGACGGGGGCAGGGTGCAATCATGGGATCAGCCGTCAAGGTAAGGTCAAAGGAACTTAAGGTCAAAAGTCGATCGCAGACGTAACCATTCAGGGGGTCACGGAAGAATGCGGGTTTCAGGCTCTGAAAATCCTGGATTGGTATGGTTTGAGCTGCTTCGGACTCCGATCGAAGGGCTGAAACCCTACTAACTTCGTAGACCCCTGAATAGTTACATCGCAGACTTTGGTTGGAAGTCGCCGCCCAGTTCGGCATAATCCAGACACACCC
>JBMTWK010000555.1:0-2938 GCA_049452395.1 Prochlorothrix sp.
TGATCGGTAATCGGACGATTTTGAGACAGTTTATAGTTTTCAATTTGACGCACAGGGGTAATTTTTGCAGCGGTTCCACAGAGAAAAACTTCATCGGCAATGAACAATTCTGATTTATCAACCGGGCGCTCCTTCACGGGGATATTTAAATTGCGAGCGATCGTCAGGACGCTGTCTCGGGTAATGCCTTCCAAAATATCCTGCTCAAAGCCTGGGGTAATCACCTGACCATCCCGAACTAAAAAGAGATTCATGCCAGTGGCTTCACAAACTTTACCCTGAGAGTTGAGCAAAATCGCTTCATCAAATCCGGAATCTACCGCTTCGGTTTTGGCGAGGGAAGAGGTGATATAAGCCCCACTAATTTTACCGCGCAGGGGCAAGCTCCGATCTTCCTGACGATGCCAGGAACTAATGCGACAACTCACACCATCGGCAGAGAGATAATCGCCCATTTCTAAACCATAAATAAAGAAGTCTTTTTCAATGTTATGCAAACGAGGGGCAACGCCTAAATCGGAGGTGTAAACAAAGGGACGAATATAAAAGGAAACGGTGGGTTTATTCTTTTTGACAAAGGCAACGATCGTTTCATAGATTTTTTGTGCCGGGATATCAAAATGCAAAAACTTTGCACTTTGGCTGAGTCGCTTGGCATGACGATCGAGCCGGAAGAGTAAGGCTTGATTTGGAGTGCTGGGATCGGGGATTCCCCGGAGACCCCCAAAGGCACCCGTACCGTAGTGGAGGGCGTGGGTAGCGATCGAAATATTGGCCTCGCTAAAGGGAACGAGGTTTCCTTGAAAGTAAGCAAAGGGAAGAAAATTATGCATCGTGGGTCTCGCTGAAGGCGGCTGGTTGGAGAAGTCTATGATTACCAGGGAATTCAGTTTACAAAGTTCTGTGGGATTCCGTCTAGCGATCGTTCTGCGATCCGACCGACGATTGCGCTGTGACGATAACCGGAGTCCTGCAGTGCGGTTAAACAGGCGGCTGCCTGCTCTGGGGGAACCGCCGCTAACAACCCACCGGAGGTTTGGGGGTCAAACAAGGCGGGCCAATGGGGATGAGTTTGAGGATCTTCTACTGCAAAGCTCAAACGATCGTCAGTCCGTTGGATCTGGCGGAGGTTTTGAGGATGGAGGGAACTGAAATGGCCGGCTTGGAAACTCTCCACCGCACCTAGGAGCAGGGGCAGTGCGTCTAAGTCTAGGTCAATTTGCCAGGGGGTCGATCGGCATAGAACCTGGGCATGCCCCCATAGCCCAAACCCCGTCACATCGGTGCAGGCTGTCGCACCATGCTGTCGCAAAATCTGAACGGCATTGCGGTGGCTGAGGGTCATGGATTCGATCGCTGCATCCAGCCAGGCTGCTTTGGCCTGACCTTTTTTCTGGGCCACAAACAATGTCCCGGTACCTAGTGCTTTCGTTAAAATGAGCACCTGCCCCAACTGGATCTGCTGCTTTTGCCAGAGATCCGCCGGGTTCACCCAGCCATTACAGGATAGGCCGAGGGCTAAGGTTTCGCCTTCGGTGGTGTGTCCCCCCATTAAGGAGGCACCCACGCCTTGCAAACGCTCCACAACCCCCGCTAAAAGCTGGTACAAGGTTTCTTCCTGCGGGCGCGGTTGACCATGGGGAACCGTCACGATCGCCAGGGCACTGTGGGGATCGGCTCCGAGGGCGTAGAGATCATTGAGGCAATGTTCTGTAATCACCTGTCCCGAGAGGAAGGGATCCGCCAAGGGACTGGGGAAAAAATCCACCGTTTGCACGAGGAAGTGCGGGGAACGACATTGGATCACCGCCGCATCATCGGCTCCCGCCAAGCCCACCACAATATCAGGCTGAGGTTCTGCCAGCCGCCCTTCCTGGCGAAGTCGTTGCAAGGTGAGGTCTAACACAGAGCGACCGACTTTGGAGCCACAACCGGCACAATACATCACTGGCGGGGTAGAGAGGCGAGGCTTCATTCCCCCCATGGCCAGGGGTGGCAATAAATTTTCAAACTTGGCCATGAAGCGGCGATCGATGCGATCTTTCCAGTGCCATAAGATTTCAGACAGGGGTAACCCCCAAGCCCCTCGGGAGGCTGCGGCTCGGCCTTCGCCATCTCCCATTAAGGCTAATAAGGCTTTCTGGGGCACAAAGGGCCGGGGAGTTTCCCCCCGCACCACGCGCCTTAAATTTTCATAGAGGGGTTTTGCCTGACGCACGGCAAAAACTCCCGCCTTGGGGCGGGGATGATCCGCCATGGTGGCAATATCCCCCGCGGCAAAGACCTGAGGATGGGAGCAGGATTGTAGGGTCTCGGTGACTAAAATAAAGCCCCGATCGTCGGTGGCTAACCCCGACGCGGCGATCCAGGGGGCTGGGGCAGCCTGGGTTGTCCAGAAGACCCGATCGCAGGGAAGCTCCAACCCAGACGCAGTGCTGAGCAGGTATCGAGGTGGGATCTCTTTCACTTCAAGCACGGGCTCCTCCAGATACACCTTAATGTTGCGGTGCTGGAGACAGCGCTGAAAGGTTTGTTGAATGGGGGCAGCATGGCCCGTCATTAAATGCTTTCCCCCCTGCAGGAGGTGAAATTGTACCGTTGGCGATCGTCCCCCCTCACGGGCTAGGCGCTGAATCCGGGCTTGCAGGGCTAAGACCAGTTCTACGCCCCCAGCCCCACCCCCAACGATCGCCAGGTGCCAGGGGTAATCGGGGCGGTCTTGCATCTCTTGGAGCAGCGTTTCCCAGGCTTGGAGAAAATCGTGGACGGGTTTCGCGGGAATGGTATAGGCTGCACCCGGCACCGTCTGCTGCTGCGGCGTACTGCCAATGTCAATGGATAACCAGTCGTAGCCCACGGGGGGACGACGATCGCACAGCACTCGCTTTTGAGCCAGATCTAAGCCCACCGCATGATCGAGATAAAACTGGGCCCCCGC
>JBMTWK010000556.1:0-2921 GCA_049452395.1 Prochlorothrix sp.
TCCGGCCCTGTGATGACTTCTAGGTTGCGGGACTGGGAGGGGTAGCCAATGCCGGGGTAGCCCACCAGGCGAAGGTGCAGCGCGGTGACCCGATCGCCCTCCTGCCGCTTCAGGAAGATGGCTTGCCATGCATGGTCGCGATCGTCGCGAATGCTGTGTTGCGATCGATAGAGGGTTTGGGTTGTGCTTTCGGCGTAGGTGTGGATGGAGGCTTGGGCGGAGGCGGGGCTGCTGAGGGTGAGGGCGATCGTGGCCATCAGCAGGAGGACAAAGCCTGCGAGGTGTTGGCTGAGGGTGCGGGGGGACGGGGGGAGCAGGGGTGGGAGCATGGGTTTGTGCAAACTTTCTTATTTTTGCTTTACAAAAGTTTACCGAACCTGCCCCCAGGGATCAATGGGATCAAGTTCCCAAGGGATCTTCTGCTCCTGAATTCCCACACTCATCCTCGTTCCCATCCCACGCTCCGGCTCACCCTCGTTCCCACGCTCATCCATTTCACCCACCCTCGTTCCCACGCTCCAGCGTGGGAATGCCACCCCTGACGCTCCAGCGTCGTTGCTTTTCCTGACGCTCCAGCGTCGTTGATTGACCCTCGTTCCCACGCCGGAGCATGGGAATGCTACCCCCGACGCTCCAGCGTCGTTGCTTTTCCTGACGCTCCAGCGTCGTTGATTGATGTATCCCGACCCCTCACCCTCACCCTCACCCTCACCCTCACCCCCAACCCCTCTCCCTAGGGGCGAGGGGGGTAAGAGGATTGGTGTTTGCTAGGCTCGTAGGGTGCGGGGAATAGGGGGATTATTCGGCGCGTTCAGCGAGTTCTAGCCAGCGTAGGGTGCCGTCCTCGATTTTTGTCGTTAAGGCGGCGAGTTGCTCTGTCAGTTTTTGTAACTCGGTAAAGTCACTGGGGGGGCGGTTGTAGATGAGATCTTCGAGGTTGGCTTTTTCGGCTTCCCAGGTCGGAATTTGAGCTTCTAGGGACTCGTATTCGCGGTTTTCTTTGTAGGAGAGCTTTTTGGGTTTGGGGTCGGGGGACTGAGGGGGGCGATCGGCCTTGGGGTTTGTCGCAGCTTCTGCCGAGACTTTAGCCACTTTTTGGGTTTCAGGGCTGGCCTTTGCGGCCTCGGCGCGATCTTGCTGGGTTTGCTTTTGTTTTTCCCGTTGATAGTCTAAATAAAGGGAATAATTGCCGGGATAGTGGCGCAGTTGGCCCTCGTCCTCAAAGGCAAAGAGGGTGTTGACGCTACGATCGAGGAAGTACCGATCGTGGGAAACCACAATCACACAGCCGTTAAAATCTTCGAGATATTCTTCCAGTACGCCTAGGGTTTGCACATCCAGATCATTGGTCGGCTCATCTAGGATGAGGACGTTAGGCGCTTTCATCAGCACTTCCAGGAGGAAAAGTCGCCGTTTTTCGCCCCCAGAGAGCTTATGGATCGGGGAATACTGCTGGCTGGGGGGAAAGAGAAAGCGTTCTAGCATTTGGGAAGCGGTAATCACGGAACCATCGGCGGTGGTGATCAGTTCTGCCACATCCTTGAGGTAGTCAATGACCCGCCGATCGGCATGATCCGCTAAGTTATCGGAATGCTGATCAAAGTAGCCAATGTGAATGGTGCTGCCCCGCTCAATGGTGCCGGAATCTGGCTCAATGCGGCCTGTAATCAAATCCATTAGGGTTGATTTGCCCACCCCGTTGGGGCCAATGATGCCAATGCGATCGTCGGGGGTAAACAAATAGGTAAAGTCCCGAATCAGAACCCGATCGCCGCAGCTCTTGCTGACACCCTCCATTTCGACCACTTTCTTGCCAATGCGTCGCCCTGCGGTGGCAATCTCCACTTTGCCCTGGGTTTGGCGAAACTCCCGATTTTGCATCTCGCCAATGCGATCGATCCGCGCCTTTTGTTTGGTACTGCGGGCCTTTGGCCCCCGCTTCAACCATTCCAACTCTCGCCGCAAAACCCCGGCATGTTTGCGCTGGCTACTGGCTTCGGATTCTTCCTGCTCTGCTTTTTTGGTTAAATAATAGCTATAGTTGCCCTCATAGCCCAGTAATTGGCCTCGATCGACTTCGAGGATGCGATTGGTGACCTGATCCAAGAAATAGCGATCGTGGGTAATGAGCAGTAGCGCCCCCCGGAAGCGCCGAAGATAGTCTTGGAGCCACTCCACTGAGAGGGCATCTAAATGGTTGGTTGGCTCATCCATCAGCAGGCCATCGGGATCCGAAAGCAGGGCAGCGGCGATCGCGATTCGCTTGCGGTAGCCGCCGGATAGCGTTCCCACCTTGGCCTCAAAGTCCTCAATGCCCAACTGACTCAGCACTACCTTGGCTTGGGTTTCCACTTCCCAGGCCCCCGCTGTTTCAATCTCCTGGGACACCCGCGAGAGCTGGGCCATTAAATTCTCTGGATCCCCGTCCTCAACCCCTTGGCTCAACTGGTGAGAGAGTCGCTCATATTCCTGAATTAAGGCCATTTGGGGGCCGCAGTCTGCGAAAACCTGCTCTAGTACGGTGTGTTCGGGGTCCATCTCCGGCTGTTGCGGCAAATAGACGATTTTTGCCCCGCTATTCACCCAGCGATCGCCCCCGTCGATCGGCTCTAGCCCTGCAATCATTTTCAGCAGCGTGGACTTTCCGGAGCCGTTGGTGCCAATAATCCCCACCTTATCTCCCTCCTCTAGGGTGAGGTTGGCATCGGTGAAAATTTCCTTAATACCAAAGTCTTTGCGGAGCGATCGAAGGGTCAAAAGGGTCATGGGGGCACCGAAAACCTGTAACTGCTCATTTTAGGCACATTTTAAGTCCATTGGGACGCGCTGGTGCTTGGGGGGCCGGGTCTATCCCAGCAGGATGGGCTTTGAATTATCAAGGTGATGTGGTTTTCTAGCCACTGGATTGGCTTGATCTGAGA
>JBMTWK010000557.1:0-2908 GCA_049452395.1 Prochlorothrix sp.
CGATCGGAGGGCTGAAACCCTACTAACTTCGTAGACCCCTGAATAGTTACAAATCCTTAAGGGCTTGGCAACTGCTTTCTTCTTCCGGCGACAACTGCTGATAATTGCGCATTCCATAGGGCAAACCCAGGCTATCCCCCGTCATTTCATGCCATGCCACCTCCGTCAGGGGCTGGAGACAGTTCAGGCTTTGTAGCACCAACCGACGCAGATAGGCGATCGTTTTGGGAGGTAGGGCACTGTGGAGGACAACCGGATCCAAAGACATAGAGGAGAGGGCAGGCAAGGGAACAGGAAATCAGAAAACTGAACCTCGCTTCCCGGCTGAGATCGGGACAGGGATCTAAGTTATACCGATTCCCTAGCCCTCCATCAGGGAAAACCGATGGTCTAGTCGTCAGAGTCTGCCTTTTAGCTGAGACGATCGACGGTTTCAATCGCCCAAATTGCCATCGCCCGTAAATAATGACTAGCCCGGAAAGTCCCCACCGCCGTAATGGCCTCCGGGGTGCGGAACTGTAGCCCGTTGTCATAGACCTGACGGATCACGGTTTCAGTCAGACGGAAACACTGATCTTTCTGGCCCCATTGCAGCAAAAACGCCGCCAAACCAAAGTTAATCCCCGTCCAAACCTCCAAGGGGTGGGTATCCCCCGGATTTAGCGGCGATCCGTCCGGTAACAGACCATTGGCCGCTCCAAATTGGCCCCCATGGAACTGAAGAAAACAGGCATTGTAAACCGTTTCCAGGGTCGTTTGCACACAGGCAGCGGGGACAATATCCGGCAAGCCCAGCAAACGGGCATAGAAGGCACCACAGAGCTGATCCGCCATGACCACAGGAGAGTCACTGTCGCTATCTAAGCGGTAAAACTGACCATTCCAGAGCAACGCCTGATAGCGGGGTTGGGATTGGTCAAACCAGCTTTGAAACTGGTCAATTTCCCGCTGAATTGCCCCCATATCCCACCCCTCCGGCAGCGATCGCGGCTCCTGCTGTTGCAGAACTTGGCCCAGAGCGATCGCCGCCTCCAAAGCCGCCAACCACAGCCCTCCGCAGTAGGCACTCACCCCCCGCAACCGCCAATCATCAAAGGTTTGGTCCGGTGCCCCCGCATTTTCCGGAATGCCGTCACCATCCAAATCAAACCCCTTCAGGTACTGCAACGCCGCCACCACCGCAGGCCAGCAGTCCGCCACAAACGTTAGATCCTGACTGCCCGTCAGCACAAAATCCCGGTAAACCTGCAAAACAAAGTCACTGCCCAGGTCTTTCCAGAGATTACAGTCTTGATAGGCCGTATAGTTTGTTTTTTCCCAGGGATGCTCATTGGGAGCGCCAAGATCGTGGGGGGTCGCATTGGCGACCTTGCGGGGAGCCAGAACCTGGCCCTGACCTTGGGTGACATAGTAGCCAATGACCCGATCGCGATCGTCCGCCTGGGGAATCGCCCGCGCAAAGGCCCGCATCACAGACTTTTCCAGCTCTGGCCAGTGGGTCAACAGCCCAAAAGACCCATACAACCGCACATCCAAGCTTTCATACCAGGCATAGTCCAGGCATTCCAAAACCCCAAACTGCCCCACAGGATCAGCATCTGTTGCAGCACTCCAAAGACTCCCCCCTTGGTTGAGTAAGTAAAGCTCATTAAACAGCGCCATCTTAAAGGAATTTGGCCAATCTGGACGATTTAGGATCGGATTTTGCCAGGTCTCGATCTGCTCCTGCCAAGTCTCTAGGGTCTGGAGGCCATGGCGGGCGATCGACCAAGCATTTTGGCCCGTTTTCCCCCAAAAATCACAGTAGCGACGGTGATAAACCACGCCCTGAGCAAATTCCGTCACCGGAAAGTCCCAAGCCACCGTAAAGGGCACCTGGACCGTTTCACCCGGCGCAAGACTAAAGCGCACCGTGAGGGCAACCGCCACCTGTTCCCCCTCCGCAGCGGGGCTATTGTCCTCCAAGCTCACCAAAGAGCCGTCTTGGGCAAAGGTACGCCAAATTTCGGCCCCATCTCCGCTGGGGTTCCAACGGCTATGGCTAAAAACTTGGGCCGAGGCGGGAAAGTCAGCGGCGCTAGGGCCAGCAGGGTTCAGGGTTGCGATCGCCCACTGGCCTTGGCCCTCCGTTGGGGGCGTTTCTGAATTCTGGGCAGCTAGGGGACCATTGAGGAGGAGACCGATGCTGTGGCGATCGGCCACGGAGGAGTTAAAGTTGCCTAAACTCTGACCCCAAGCCGGAACATAGTCATAAACCGGGCTACCGTCGTCCCGAATCTCAATTTCAGGGGATTTCCGAGTATTTTGGAACCAGCCCACACTGTTATGCCAGGTCAGAAGAATACTCAGGGTTAGGGGCCGATCGGTGGGATTGGTCAAGGTCCAGTGGAAAACCGCCAGGGGAAGGCTGGTATCTTCGTAGTTGTGGGGCAGAATCGGCGAAAACTGGGCACAGGTGATCTGGCTGTGGAACACCCCCTCATAGGTGGACCAACTGCGGGGATAGAGAGCGTGATAGGTGCCCGTAGGCCGATCGGGGGTGCCAGCGGGATACTGGGGCCAGTTGAGGTCTGAGGGAAAGGATTTTGGCGGATTTTCGGCTGAATCAGCGCTCGCAACCGAGAGGCGATAGGCTTGGGGCGCTTCACCGTCGGCTTGCTCAAAAATGCTGAACTGACAGGCGGGCAGGGTCTCAAACCAATGCTCACCCCCATCGATGTGCCACAGGTTAAAGTCCCCAGCGGGAGATCGGCCAATGCACCCCGCCCCAAAGCCGCCCAAAGGCATTCCATGGTGGGGACCGTCATCAAGATTGCTCGCATAGCGCACCCGGTAGGGCTGTTCCCAGCCAAGGCCAAGGGGGCGGTTCCAGGTGATGGGGGGAATGGGAAAAGGGGTCACGGGGGGT
>JBMTWK010000558.1:0-2899 GCA_049452395.1 Prochlorothrix sp.
GGAAGGGGGGGTGAGGCGGGGGTTACGGGAGGATTCCGATCGGGAGCTAGGGTATGGGTCGCAGGGGGGGATATAGCGGGGGGAACGGCGGGAGTTGTGTCAGAAATAGCGGCAGGGAGGGGATCGGTTAGGGGCGAAGGGGGGGGAACTGCTTGGGAGGAGGGGGTAGCCAGATCCGGAGTTGCAGGACAGCCTAGGGCTTCATCGCAAGCTAGGGTCGGATCTAGTGTGGCCAGAAGTTCCCCTTGGAGGCTCCAGAGTTTAGCAGTGCCATCCTGGGAACCCGTGAGAATGCGTTGGCCATCGGGGGAAAATGCTACCGTGACGACTGGCCCCTGATGCCACCGAATTTGGTTCTGTTCCCGCACGGTACTGAGAATTTGCTGTAATGCAAGGAGCGGGCTGAGGGTGGGATAGGTGGCGGGGGGCCGATCGGGGTCGAACAGTTCCGCGAGGGTACGGGCCGATCGGGTCGCCAGCAGCAGCGACTCCAACTGCTTAAACTCAAACTGCTGCAATGCCTGCTGGGTCTGGCGTTCAATCTCCGTGACCTGCTGGGCCTGTTGCACCGCATAGCCGGACCACAGCACCCCCATAATGGCCATGGCCGCCATGGCTAGCAAGGTACTAAAGCCCCGATAGACCGTCCATTTGGCCTGTTGCTCTGCTGTTGCCAGGATTCGCCGCACTTCCGCCTCCTGACACGCTGCCAGAAAGCGATAGTCCCCAATGCTCAACTGTTTCCCCGCTGCCCACTGTTGCGCCCCTTGCAAGTCCTGCCCCTGCAACAGCGCCTTGGGGTCTCCCTCTGGTTGGGCCAGCCAGCGGCCCAGGGCTTGGCCATAGAACTCCGGTCGCAGATGGGCGAGGCTTTCTTGGACCCACGCCCGATCGAACACCCAGGCATAAACCCGGTTATAGACCCGTAATTGGCCCCAGCGCTGGACTACTAGGCCCGATAGCCGCAATTCGATTTGTTCTAGGCTGTCATCGGCCTGGATGCTGCCCTGGATGAGGATTTGCTCATAAAGTCCCAGAAGCTTGACGGCTTTGGCTTCGTTGAGGAGCAGCCGATCGCGAATGGTCCGCAGGTGCTGGGGTTCGTCCTGGTTTTCCCAGTTTTCTAGCAGTCGCGTTTGAATCAACTGCGCAACCCAAACTTCGGGTTCCCTCACCCCCGGCCCCTCTCCCAAAGGGCGCAGTAAATCCCTCACCCCCGGCCCCTCTCCCAAAGGGCGAGGGGAGTAAGATACCCGGTCTTCTCCGGTTCCCTCTCCCCCAGGGAGAGGGCTAGGGTGAGGGTCTTGTGGCAAGGCTTGGGCGATCCAGTGGCAAACCTTTTGGGTCAAAAAGGGCTGTCCCCCCGTCCAGGCTAGAACCGCTGCCCCCAGCCGATCGGCTAAATCTTGCTCACAGGTCCAGCCCGCCTGTAGTGGCCCAATTTCCCCCGGTTGAAAGCCCGTTAGATCGATCGCATGGCCAATATTAAACGGCGTTCGGCTTTTATCCTGAATTAAGCTGGCCGGAGCGGCCACCCCCAGCAGCACAAAGCTCAAGCGTCGCAACTCCGGGCGATCGCTGCGGCAGTTGTAGCACGATCGCAGCACCGCAAAAAAATCGTCCTTAAAGGGCAACCGCAGCACACTATCAATCTCATCCACAAAAATCACAATCTGACTCGGCACCGCACAGAGCAGCACCGTTTCCAAAAACTCCGTAAATCGTTGCACCGGGGGCAACCAGTCCCGTTCCCGCCACCAGGTGCGCAAATTAAAGCTTTCCCGCAGCGATCGCACAGCCCTTTCCCCCGCTGCATCGCCCCCCCGCAAACTAAAAATAACGCTGCGAATAAACCCCGCATACCACGTTTCCGGCTTAATCTGCTGGCTCCCAATCTGGCTTAGCTCCAGCGCCGCACAGGCAATGCCATCCTGCCGCAGCCGTTCCATGGTTCGCACCCGCAAGCTAGACTTGCCCATCTGGCGCGAATTAAAGACATAGCAGAACTGGCTTGCCTTAATCTTTGTATAAAGGTCCAGATCTCCCTGGCGTTGAACGTAAGTAGGCGAGTAGGCTGGTAAACTTCCCCCCACCTGATACTCATATCCAACGGGATCAGCGGGGTTTAGGGCAGCACCAGCGGTAGGATTAGAGGCAGGAGCAAATTCAGGACCAAATTCAGCCCCGGATTTTGCCCCATGGCGATCGGACTCTGGAGTAAAAGAGGACGGCAACTGGGTCATGTTCCTCTAGCAAAACAGAAAGACTCAGGCTTTAATAATCACAGTTTGGGTCTATCTCACTTGGGCGGGGAGTCACGGGCCAGAGGCCCGTCCTAGAGGGTTTGCATGGCTGAATCCCGTTATGGCGGGGTTGTTGCCAGCCGTTGACCTCCATCTCACCCCCCATCGCGTAGTATCGAGTCACGCACGGACACACAGCCCATGCTGAGGGAAGCCACTACAATTCGTACCCCTGAGGGTCATATCCGTCGTTGGTTTTATGACGAAAGTTTTGATTTGGTCGTGTGGCTCGACCCAGAGGAGAAGGCAATCTCCGCCTTTGAACTGTGCTACTGCAACCCCGTTGCGCCCCAGGTTGAGGTGCGCTGGAACGCAGAGCTTGGCTTTGAGCATTTAGTTCAGGAAGAAGACAAAGGGGTCAGCAGACATAAGGGTACGGCAGTTTTCAATAAAGTGGCACTGTCTGCCAATTGCCCTTCGTTGCTCGATCGGGATTCGATCGCACAATTTCACGTCACCAGCCTAACCCTCCCTCCCCCCATTCGTGACTTTATTTTAGATAAATTAGACACCTTAAGCTAAAGGGATATCGAAAGGGAAACATCCCACTTTAGCGATTTAACCGAACTGGTAGGGGCAAACCCCCCGTGGTTGCC